>CAWUNF010000011.1:0-13362 GCA_963923195.1 uncultured Hyphomicrobiales bacterium
ATTTTAGCTCTCCAAGGCATTGTTGAAAATGAAGCGCTCGTTCGTCGTGCGCGCTCAGATGAGCCGAAAGTGCCCTCTTATGCAGGCGGAAAATTTCCGCTCTCAACTTATTTGGCTGAGCGCGTGCGCAAAATTTTGTCTGAGCCTCGTGATTGGAATCGCCTACCAGATCAAGTGCGAGATTGGCTTGAATTGCAGGCCGCGCGCTCGCGCTTGCCACGTGCGGGTGACTTGCTGGTTGAAACATTCCCGCGCGCAGGCCGTCATTATCTTGTCACCTATCCATTTGAAGGTCGGCTCGCCCATCAAACGCTTGGCATGTTGTTGACGCGCCGCATGGAGCGCATGGGGCTCAAGCCACTTGGTTTTGTTGCCAATGATTATGCTTTGGCTGTTTGGACATTGACAGATATTGGCACGCGGCTTGAGAAAGGTTTGGTGAGCCTTCAAGAGCTTTTCGCACAAGATATGTTGGGCGATGATCTCGAAGAATGGCTGCAAGAATCAGCCCTCATGAAGCGCACTTTTCGGCAATGTGCGGTGATTTCTGGGCTGATTGAACGGCGTTTTCCGGGCAAGCAAAAGAGCGGCAAGCAGGTCACCATTTCAACGGATCTGGTTTATGATGTTTTGCGCCGCCATGAGCCCGATCATATTTTGCTGCAGGCTGCGCGCGATGATGCCGCAACAGGTTTGCTCGATCTCGCGCGTTTAGCATCTATGTTGGCGCGCGTGCAGGGCCATCTCATCCACAGAGATTTGGCGCGTGTCTCGCCGCTCGCTGTCCCCATTCTGCTGGAAATTGGCCGCGAGCCCGTTTATGGCGAAGCGCAGGATGAGATTTTGGCGGATGCAGCCGCCATGTTGGTTGAGGAAGCAGGCGCGTGATCATCGGCAATGGGCATGAGATTGTGATCAATGGCGAGAGCTGCTTGGCTGACCCGTCGGGCGCGCTCTGGCATGGCGCAAGCCGCAGTCTCATTGTTTCCGATTTGCATCTTGAAAAAGGATCAAGCTTTGCGCGGCGCGGCATGATGCTGCCGCCCTATGATACGGTTGCAACTTTGATGCATCTGCGACGTGTGTTGGATCATTACGAGCCACAGCGCGTGATTGCTTTGGGCGATTCGTTTCATGATCGGGACGCAGCAAATCGTTTGGCAGATGCAGAGCGCGAAAAAATTGCGGATATGCAAAAAAATCGCGATTGGATTTGGATTTCTGGCAATCATGATCCCGCACCCCCGCAAGGTCTGGCGGGGGATGTCGCAACAGATATGCGCATGGGCGCATTGATCTTGCGACATCAACCGCAAAGTGGCGTGGTTGAGGGGGAGGTGGCGGGCCATCTCCACCCTGTTGCGCGTGTGGTGACACCGCGCGGCAGTTTGCGGCGGCGTTGTTTTGTCAGCGATGGATCACGCTGCATTCTGCCTGCTTTTGGCGTCTATGCAGGCGGGCTCAATATACGTGATGAGGCTTTTGCGCCGCTTTTTGTGACGCGTGCGCCAGTTGCACATGTTTTAGGTCGCGACCGCATTTATTCCGTCGCGCATGAGCAATGTGGGGTTGATTAAGTCAGAGTTGAATAATCAATCTGCGTCAGCCAAAGCCAAGTCATGGAGGCCAGTACAGCAAGGGTGAGCCCCATGCGCAATTGTGCAAACCAGCGTGGCGCGCGCCCGCTTTGTACCAGATAAAAATCCCAAATGCCTTGCAGCACAAAAGCAGCGCCTAAAATCGCAAGCGTGAAAGCAAGATTTTGCACATTGATGAAAGCCGCTGCCCAAGCAACGAGTGATGGCACGGTTGAAATGCCAAATGACAGACCACGCTGCATCGGGTCTTGTTCGCTCATCGCCAAGCCCCAGCCAATGCCACCCAAAAAGGAGAGGATTGAGGCAGCATAAAAGATATAGCCAAGAATGAGGCGATCAGCGAGCAATTCATCGCTGACATGGCCTTGCCAAAAAGCAAGACCGAAAAAGGGAATGAGCCCTGCAAGGCCAAGAAGCAAAGCAGAAATGGGCATTTTGGAAGAAGTTGGAATGATTGAGGTCATTGCAACAAAGTCACGCGGTCGCCGCCTTTGTGACGGGGCTCAGTGGTGGGTGGGTTGGCGCTTACCAGATTTTCGGCGGGCACAGGATCGTTGATGGTGGGATCAGGTGTGGCTTGCGCAAAAGAATCGGTTGCTTTGCGTGCCTCGCCCAATTGGCGTGGCTGCAAACGCTGCGCAATTTCATCGCGCTTCAATTCTGCATCTGCATCGCCTTGCTTGCCGGCAAGTGAGAACCACTTATAGGCTTCCACTAAATTATTCTCCACGCCAAGTCCGCGCGTATGCAAGACGCCAAGATTATATTGGCTATCACGCAGGCCAAATTCAGCCGCTTTGCGGAAGAGACGTGCTGCGCCCGTATAGTCGGGCTTGCTATCGAGCCCATCAGCGAGCAGAACGCCCAAATTATGCATGGCGCGAATATGGCCAGCTTCTGCAGCGCGCCCATACCAAAGCGCGGCAGTCTTCATATCAACACTCACGCCGACACCTTTTTCAAATAAAGTGCCGAGACGATATTGCGCAGGCGCATAATTTTGATCCGCCGCTTTGCGAAACCAATCGAGTGCTTGCACTGGATCGCGCGGCAAATTGCGCCCTTCAAGCAGGCGTGTGCCCATTTCATGCTGGGCAGCGGCTTGGCCATTTTGCGCCAGTTCAAGCAAAATCTCTTCGGTTGAGCGTGTGCGTGTTGGCGCTGCCGCCACAATATTGGTGGATGAAGCAACCGCATCAGCCACAAGCGCGGGCGCTTCAGTAGATGTTTCCAGTGCGGCTTGGTTGATCATGCGCGGGCGCTTGGGCCCTTGTGCATATTGCCAGCCTGCGAGAATGAGCGCGAGCGCCGTGCAGCCATAGACGGTGCGGCGGATTGTATCCGCCATTGGCTGATTGCTTCTCTCTTGCAAAGATTCAGCGGCCGCACGCGCACGGGCGCGTGCAAGTGTGGCTTCATCATCATGGCGCACAGGGGGTGGCGGTGAGCCACTGATTTGCGTGGCGCGACGCGCCGCTGCAATGAAGCTCGCTTTGGCCGCGCGCGGCTCTTCAATATCAATCGCAAGTTCTTGGCGTGTTTGCAGCGCTTCGGTTGCAGCAGGTGAGGCTTGATCTGGTGTTTCACGCGCCAGCAATGGCGGGCTAAAGCCTGTGCCAGGCTCAATCAGAATTTCCGGTGCTTTTTGAGTGAGCGGGGGCAGCGCCACAGGTTCAGGCGCGGGCGCAGAGGCGGGCGCTTGTTCAGCCGTCACATTTGGTGTGGCTTCTGGCGCTGGTGGCGAGGGTGCTGGCGCAGGCTCTATTTCAGGGCTTGCCCTCTCAGCCACAATGGGCTCTTGCGCAAATGTGGGAGCCGCAGGCGCTGGTTGGCGCAAATGGCCAACATCGCTTTCAAGCAAGGCGAGGCGGTCAACGATTTTTTCGAGCGTTTCATGGACGGCGGTGAGCGTTGCTTGCGTGCGCTCGTCGCGCGCCTCTGTCCCCTCGTCAAGGGGCTGGCGTGTGCGGGCAATTTGGGCGACCACATCACCAATGCTGCGTTCAATCGTATCAATAGGATCAACGGAAACATTGTTGCGTTCGAGCCGCTCTGAAATGCGCGACAATTGATTTTCAATCGCATGGATGGCGCGCGGGTCTGGCGCGCCAGCGCCGCTCACGCGCTCAACCTTGGCGCTGAGCTGTGCCACCAATTCTTCAAGACGATTGGAGCTTGGTTGAGCGAGAGCCTCGCTCAATTCACCAACGCGCGCGAGAATAGCCTTTGTCTGCTCATCGCTCATCGCGCCTTTGGCATGGTCGAGCCGCTCCAAAAATTCACGATGCAGCGTTTCGAACTTTTGCAAAAAGGGCGGCGTGTCGAGTTTTTCAGCAATTTGGGAAACGCGCTGTTCAATCGTTTCCAAGCGCTGCAAATGGTCGCTGCCACCACGCAAGCCCGCATTGGCAGCGAGGCGCTCAATGGAGAGGCGAATTTCCGAAAGACTTTCGGTGAGCGCAGAATTGGTGGGGGCTGCACGCTGCGCCAAATCTTGCAGGCGCTCTTCAAGCGCTGTCAGGGCTGGATTGCGCTCCATGCGCTCAATGGATTGGCGCAATTGGGTGAGCGTTTCGATCACTTGTTGGGGGAAATGGTCACTCTTTGCAGCCAGATCAACCATGCGCTTTTGAATGCTCGCAAGAACCGGATGTTCTGCCAAAGCATCAATGGCACGGCGCAAATCTTTTAAAACATGTTCGACAACCGGGGGCACATCGCCTTGGCTGCGAAGGGCCTCGTCAACGCGCTTTTCAAGTGCGCGCAAAGCCGGGCTTGAATCGAGGCGCTCAATGGAACGGCGCATTCCATCGACAAGCTCAATAAGTCGATCAGCAATTTCGCGCGGCACAGAGGCCATATCTTCCACGCGCGCAGCCAAAGTGCGAATCTGCTGTTCAAGCTGATCTTGTTTGGCCATGCGGGCTGAGATTTCAGACAGGCTGCGCGCGAGTGCTTCGACCTGTTGGCGCAAAAGTGTGAAAGCCATTGCATCCACACCACTCTCGGCCAGATGGTCGAGGCGGCGGCTGAGCACATCAATCTCGTCGCGCAATGCACGCGCCATTTGCGCAGGTGCTTGCTGGATTGCACCTTGCATGTCAGCCAAAACACCAAGGATAGGGGCAAGGTCTGTTTCGCTAACGCCGGCGGCGCGTGAGTCTTCAATCTTGCCGACAAGATCTTTTAACGCCGGAGTGAGGCTCTTATTCGCCATTGCCTCAACAGAGGCGGCCAATTCGCTCATTTGGCGACGCAAGATTGTGATTTCTTGTGAGCCTTGTGCGCGTCGCACCGGGGGTGGTGTGGGCGGTGTCTCTTCACGCAGGCGCGCGGCTATGCGCGCCAATTGCCCGTCGATCTTTTGGGCATCTGGCGTGTTATCTTGCGCAGAGCGCTTTTTCTTTTTTGGAATGGCGCGTTGAATCAAGAGATCTTCAATTTCAGCAATGCGCCGCGCGACATCTTGTGTTGCATTGAGATCCTCCCCCTCAAAGCGACGAGAGGCAGCATCCAAAATATCAAAGCGCGTGGTGCGCGGGCGCGCGCTCACATCATCACGACGGCGGCGCGGCGCTTCTTGGCGGCTTGCAATTGCTAAGCGCTCACCAATGCACTCGATTTTTTCGTCATCGGTGAGATCGTCAATATCAATGCCAAGCGCGTGGGCCTTTTCATAAAAGGCCTCATCCAGCCAATCGCCAAGGCTCAATCCCGCACGGCGCGCGGCCAGACGCGCGGCTTCGCGCGCATCAGGTGCACCGTGAATTGCATGCCAAGACACTGACTTCGTCATTCAAAAATTCCGCAACCTAATCCGCAGCTCAGTCTGGCCGGGTCGCAAGCCTTTGAATCGATGCCTGGCGCCCAACCTGACCTTCGCCAATTAGGGTAAACACGGCGTTAACCATGACCCCTTTTGGCACAGGCCTGCCAGCGAACGGCGGTTGCGCTGCCTCAAGGTTACAATCTTCGATTGCAAATTCCCGCGACTCAGGTTTAATTTCACTCGTTGCAATAATTGTATCACTTCCCGTAATGGTTGTGGTTCTGACTTTGAGAAAAGAGGTTGCCAATGCTGACCGAGGACAGCCGCCGTTCCGCGCTCCTAGCCCCTAAGAGCCGGCCTTTTGGCGTAGAACGCCCCGTGTCTGAGAGTGATTTCATGTCGATAGGCGATGTTTCCCGCCAATATGGGCTGAGTTTAAGGGCCCTGCGTTTCTATGAGGAAAGGGGCTTGTTGCAGCCTCTGCGGCGGGGTGTAACCCGCCTCTATGATGGCAAGACACGCGCTCGTCTTGAGTTGATTCTGAAGGGAAAACAGCTTGGATTCACGCTGACGGAGATCCGGAAGATGATCCAAGAAACAGAGGATAACTCTGCGGCACCGGGCCTTGCCCTAGCGCCGGGCCAAGTCCTCGACCAGATCGCCCTGTTGGAGCGCCAACGCCGTGATCTGGATGTGGCCATTGAGGAGCTTCGTGCCACCCATGCCAAAATGCAGGGGCCGGATTTGGACTTGCAGCCCGCCGCGGCCGTGGCCTGATCTGTACCGCTCCAAAATACAAAAAGAGCCCGCGGAACCCCCGCGGGCTTTTTATTTGTTTCGAGGCTTGAAATATTCGCGCATTTAGTTTACATATAAACTAAATATTTGGGGGTGAATTTCTCAAGGGAGACGGCCATGCCGACCTATCGGGCTCCAGTCGAGAATGTGCAGTTCCTTCTCAATCACGTCTTGGGTTTTCAGGCCCATGCGCAATTGCCGGGCTTTGCCGATGCAACGCCGGATGTCGTCGAAGCTATTTTGAGCGAAGGCGGGCGCATTTGTGAGGAAGTGCTGCAACCTTTGAACGTGTCGGGCGATCGCGAAGGCTGCAAGCGGCAGGCGGATGGCTCTGTCACAACGCCCAAAGGTTTCAAACAGGCCTATGATGCTTATGCGCAGGGTGGTTGGATTGGTCTGGCCGCGCCCAGTGATTATGGCGGGCAAGGCCTGCCCTACACTTTGGCGGCCGCCATTAATGAATTTGCGACTTCGGCCAATATGGCCTTTTCTCTTTATCCCGGCCTCACGCGTGGCGCGCAAGCAGCTCTTCTTGTTCATGCGAATGAAGCGCAAAAAGCGCTCTACATGCCAAAACTTGTTTCTGGTGAATGGTCGGGCACAATGAATCTCACCGAGCCGCATTGCGGCACGGATTTAGGCCTGATTAAAACGCGCGCCACACGCAATGCCGATGGCACTTTCTCCATCACGGGCCAAAAGATTTTCATCTCGGCTGGCGAGCATGATCTCACCAGCAATATTATTCATCTTGTGCTGGCGCGTATTGAAGGCGCACCTGCCGGCACCAAAGGCATTTCTATGTTCATCGTGCCGAAATTCTTGCCCGATGCGCAGGGAAATCCGGGCGCGCGCAATGCGGTTTCCTGCGGCTCGATCGAGCATAAAATGGGCATCCACGGCAATTCCACCTGCGTGATGAATTATGATGATGCGACGGGTTTTCTGATGGGGGAAGAAAACCGCGGGCTCAACGCCATGTTTGTCATGATGAATGAAGCGCGTTTGGGCGTGGCCGTGCAGGGCCTCTCTATGTCGGAAGTGGCCTATCAAAATGCGGTTTCTTATGCGCGGGAGCGCGTGCAAGGGCGCGCCTTGACGGGCGCAAAGGACAAGGACAAAGCGGCTGATCCCATTATCGTGCATCCTGATGTGCGCCGGATGCTTTTAGAAATGCGCGCTTTTAATGAAGCCGCACGCGGCTTGATTTTGGAAGCGGCTTTGCAAGCCGATGTCGTGGCGCGCACCAATGATGAAAAAGCCCGCGCAGAAGCTGAAGATATGCTGGGTCTTCTCACGCCTGTCTTGAAAGGTGTGCTGACGGATTTGGGCTTCGACAATACGATTAAAGCCCAGCAAATTTTTGGCGGCCACGGCTATGTTGGTGAATGGGGCATGGAGCAATTTGTGCGCGATGCGCGCATTGCCATGATTTATGAAGGGGCCAATGGCATTCAGGCGCTGGATCTGGTCGGTCGTAAATTACCAAAAGATGGCGGGCGCGCGGTCATGGCCTATTTTAAAAAGGTTGGTGAGAGCGTGCAGCGGGCTGAAAGCGATGCCACACTTGCCCCTCTCGCCAAAGCCTTGAAGGCTGGCCTCGACCATTTGCAAAAAGCAACAATGTGGCTGATGCAAAATGCACTCGCCAAGCCAGACAATGCAGGCGCAGCTTCGACCGATTACATGCATCTCTTTGGTCTGGTTGCAATGGGCCATATGTGGCTCATGATGTCTGCCGCTGCCTTGCGCTGCAAAGCCGATGATCCATCGACGGCGGCTGACATGGATGCGAAGCTTGTTGTTGCGCGTTTCTATATGGAGCGCATGATGCCCGAGACGGGTGCGCGGCTCGCGCGTTTGTCTGCGGGTGCGGATGCTCTCATGGCCCTTCCGGCCGAAGCTTTTTGAGGAGACGGACATGGCCGAGGCTTTTATCTACGACCATGTGCGCACGCCGCGCGGGCGTGGCAAGCCTGATGGCGCCTTGCATGAAGTCTCAACACTTGGCCTTGCCACAACCGCGCTCAATGCTTTGCGCCATCGCAACCATCTCGACACGCAATTGGTCGATGATGTGATTTTGGGCTGCGTTGATCCTGTTGGAGAGGCGGGCGGCAATATTGCGCGCGCCGCAGCACTCACCTCAAATTATGGCCATCATGTGCCCGGTGTGCAGATCAATCGCTTTTGTGCCTCTGGTTTAGATGCAGTGAATTTTGCTGCCGCGCAGGTCATGTCTGGCCAGCATGATATGGCAGTGGGTGGCGGTGTGGAGAGCATGAGCCGCGTTGGCATTGGTGCATCAGGTGGTGCATGGCCGGTGGATCCAGCCATTGCCATTCCCTCTTATTTCATGCCGCAAGGCATATCGGCTGATTTGATTGCCACCAAATATGGTTTCTCGCGCGAAGAGGTGGATGCTTATGCGGTCGAGAGCCAGAAGCGTGCCGCGAGTGCTTGGGAGGCTGGATATTTCAACCAATCTGTCGTGACCGTGCGCGATGTGAATGGTTTGAAAATTTTGGATCGCGATGAACATATGCGGCCTTCAACCGATATGCAGTCGCTGGCCTCTCTCAAACCGTCCTTTGTGATGATGGCCGAGCAGGGTGGCTTTGGCGCTGTTGCGCTGCAGGCCCATCCTGAAATTGAAAAGCTCAATCACGTGCATCATGCGGGCAATTCATCGGGTATTGTTGATGGTGCGGCCGCTGTCTTGATTGGCAATGCGCAAGCAGGCCAAGCTGCAGGCCTTAAACCCCGCGCACGCATTCGCGCCTTTGCCAATATTGGTTCGGAGCCAGCTTTGATGCTCACCGGGCCTGTTGATGTGACACGCAAACTTTTGAAGCGTGCAGGCATGTCCATCTCCGATATTGATCTCTTCGAGGTCAATGAAGCATTTGCTGCTGTCGTCTTACGCTATTTGCAGGCCTTTGATCTTGATCCTGCCAAAGTCAATGTGAATGGCGGGGCGATTGCACTGGGTCATCCGCTGGGCGCAACAGGCGCGATGATTTTGGGAACAGCGCTTGATGAATTGGAACGCTCCGGCAAATCAACGGCGCTGATCACGCTTTGCATTGGTGCTGGCATGGGCACAGCCACCATTATCGAGCGCGTGTGAGGAGGCGGTCATGAATCTCAAAAATTTCCGCTTCAATGTCGATGCAGATGGTGTGGCAACCCTTACATGGGACATGCCTGAGCGCTCCATGAATGTCATCACCGAAGAGGTGATGAATGAATTGGAACACGTCATTGGCCATGTCGCTTCAACGGAGGCGATCAAAGGCTGCGTGGTCATGTCTGCCAAGCCCGATTTTTCTGGCGGGGCAGATTTGGGCATGTTGGAAGGCTCGAGCCGTCGCTTTGCGCAAACAGCGGCTGAAAAAGGTGAAGAGATCGCGCGCCAAGAATTTTTTGAAGGCACGCGTCGCCTCTCCCTCATCTATCGCGCTTTAGAAACGAGCGGCAAAGCTTGGGTCGCAGCTATTGATGGTATTTGCTTGGGGGGCGCTTTTGAATGGGCGCTCGCCTGTCATTATCGCATTTTGAGTGACAATCCGAAAACGCGTGTCGGCCTGCTGGAAGTGAAAGTGGGTCTCTTTCCCGGTGCAGGCGGGACGCAGCGCGTCATCCGCCTGATGCAAACGGGTGACGCTTTGCAAATGCTGTTCAAAGGCGAACAGCTCAAAGCCAATGCGGCCAAAGCAATGGGGCTTGTGCATGAGATCGCGCCACAGGGCGAGCTCCATGAGAAAGCGCGCGCTTGGATTGCTGCTGGCAATAAGGGCCTTGCACCTTGGGATGATCCAAAATTCAAGCCGCCATCGGGCCGCGTTTATTCGCCTACGGGTATGATGATTTGGCCAGCCGCCAATGCCATTTATCGCCGTGAGACGCAGGATAATTATCCCGCAGCCAAAGCCATTTTGCATGCAGCATTTGAGGGTCTGCAATTGCCGATGGATTTGGCTTTGCGTGTCGAGAGCCGCTGGTTTGCCCATATTTTGGGAACGCCAGAAGCGCGCGCCATGATCCGCTCGCTCTTTGTCTCAATGGGTGAATTGAACAAAGGCGCACGCCGTCCCAAATCTGAGCCGCGCACCGAGATCCGCAAAATTGGCATCATTGGCGCTGGTTTTATGGGAGCCAGCATTGCCTATGTGTCTGCGCTGAATGGTCTGGATGTTATTCTGCTCGACCGCACCCAAGATGCGGCTGAAAAGGGCAAAATGCATTCGCATAAATTGATGAGCGATCAAATCGCCAAGGGTCGTGCCAAGACGGCAGATCGCGATGCTTTGCTGGCACATATTGAAGCAAGCGATGATTTTGCTCAACTCGCTTCATGCGATCTTGTCATTGAAGCGGTCTTTGAAGATCGTTCGGTGAAAGCTGAGACGATCAAAAAAGCGCAGAGCTTTATGAAAGCGGGCGCTATTTTTGCCTCCAATACATCGACTTTGCCGATCAGCTCTTTGGCTGAAAATTTTGATCGCCCGGTTGATTTTGTCGGCATTCATTTCTTCTCACCCGTTGAGCGGATGATGCTGGTTGAAGTGATCAAAGGTGCCAAGACAGGCGACAAAGCGCTAGCAGTCGCGCTAGATTTTGTTCGCGCCCTTCGCAAGACGCCGATTGTCGTCAATGATTCACGTGGCTTTTATGCCAATCGGTGCGTGCTCAATTATGTGCGTGAAGGCCATCTCATGTTCATGGAAGGTGTGCCAGCCGCAATGGTGGAGAATGTCGCGCGCATGGCTGGAATGCCGGTTGGCCCGCTCTCACTCAATGATGAAGTGGCGCTCGATCTGGCGTGGAAAATATTGCAAGCCACCAAAGCTGATTTGGGTGCAAGCGCGGTTGATCCCGCGCAAGAGCATTTGCTCGATAGGCTGGTGAATCAGCATGGTCGCTTGGGCCGCAAGAATGGCAAGGGCTTTTATGATTATCCCGAAAAAGGCGCGAAGCGCCTGTGGGATGGTTTGGCTGATTTGCAAAGCGTGAAGCTTGATCCCGACACGCTCGACATTGAGGACATGAAGCAGCGTTTTCTCGTCACACAAGCGCTTGAAGCCGCGCGTACGGTGGAAGAAGGCGTGGTGGTGGATCCGCGCGAGGCTGATGTTGGTTCCATTCTGGGCTTTGGCTTTGCCCCCTTCAGTGGCGGCACGCTGAGCTATATTGATGGCATGGGGCTGAGCGCATTCATCTCACTCTGCGAGCATCTTTCCAAAACGCATGGGCCGCGCTTTAAGCCATGCGCGCTCTTGCTTGATATGGCGGCAAAGAAAGAGACATTTTATGGCCGCTTTCTGAGCACCAAATCGGCTGCGTGAATGTTACGCGCGAATAGCAACACGCCATTGGCTTAAAAGTGAGCGAAGGGCCGCAGGTTTGACGGGCTTGTTCAACACATGCACGCCAGCGGCAGCCGCCCGATCGCGCACTTCGGGTGAGCGATCAGCCGTGAGCAAAATGGCGGGCAGGCCATCATCAATTTTATCGCGCAGCGAATTGATGACATAAATGCCGTTTGTGTCGTCGAGGTGATAATCGGCAATCAAGACATCGGGTAAAATGCCAAGGCGCGCGAGAATACCGCCCGCTTCTCGCTCGCTGGCTGCTGCCACAACTTGGCAGCCCCAACCTGAGAGCAAAGCTTCCATACCTTCCAAAATGCGCGGTTCATTGTCGATGGCGAGAACGACAAGCCCTGCCAATGGCAAATGCGCATGAGGTGTCACTTCGCGCGGCTCTTGCGATGTTGGAGCCGCAGCAACGACCGGCAGATCAACCATAAAGACAGAGCCGCGATGGGGTTTTGAGCGCAAAGTGATCGGGTGATTGAGCACTTTGCTGAGGCGTTCCACAATGGACAGGCCCAGACCCAAGCCAGACGCTGTGCGTGCGCCCGCTGTGAGGCGTTCAAATTCACGGAACACATTTTTCTGCTTGTCTTCGGGAATGCCAATGCCCGTATCCCAAACTTCCACGCGCACTTTATCTGTGCCGATGCGGCGACAGCCAACCAAGACGCGGCCCTTAGGCGTGTATTTAATGGCGTTGGAAATCAGATTTTGCAGAAGACGGCGCAACAAGCGGCGATCTGAACGGATTGATACGCTGCTCGGCACGAAAATAAGGTCCAATCCCTTTTCGCGGGCGGTCGGCGTAAATTCAATGCGCAATTGGCGCAAAATTTCATCCAAGCGGAAATGGGTGGGCTCAGCTTTCATCGCGCCTGCATCAAGGCGTGAAATATCAAGCAGGGCCGTCAAAATTTCTTCCACCGATTCCAGCGAGGCATCGAGATTGCGCGCGAGCGAATGATCTTGTCGTTGGGCGTCCAGCGCGCCTGCATCTTTCTCCATGCGCTCTAATAGAGAGGTTGCATAAAGACGGGCTGCATTCAAAGGCTGCAAAATGTCATGGCTCGCCGCCGCCAAGAAGCGTGTTTTTGAGACATTGGCATCATCGGCTTTTTGCTTGGCGAGACCCAATTCTTCATTCAAACGCGTCAATTGCTCGGTGCGCTCGCGCACGCGCTGTTCAAGCGATTCATTGGTGCGCTCCAAAGCCTCTTCGGCTGCAACCGCTTCTGAGACATCGGTGTAAGTCGTCACAATGCCGCCATCAGGCAGGCGAGAGGAGCGTATTTCAATGACGCAGCTCACCGGCGGATAGAGGCGCAGGCGGAAGGGCTCCCTTTCCGTGACCAGCGATTCCAAGCGCGTGGATACATAATCTTCAATCGAGCCGGGGCCATAAATGCCGCGCGTTGCATTAAAGCGCACAATTTCTTCCAGGCCGATCCCCATGCGCAGCTTATCGCCGGGCAGGTCAAAGAGCTCGCCAAATTCTCGGTTCCAGCAAATGAGGCGCAAATCGCTATCGCAAACGGTAATGCCCTGACGCGCGAAATCGAGCGCATATTGCAGCATGTCGCGATTCTGCTGCAGCGTAGAGGCGGCATCATCGATGAGGCGCAGCGCCGCGCCACGTGACAAATTGCGCCGGCGCAACAAGGTCGCCAGCACAAGGCGCGATGAGGCCGCGCCAATAGCAGAGGCGAGTAAATGTTCAGCAAAGCGCAAGAGATGCACGTCGGCTTCAAGCGTTTGCGTGAAAGTCATATCGCGCGAAGTCATAAAGTCTTGGAAAGCTTGGCGCGTATGTTCAACACCC
>CAWUNF010000012.1:0-12890 GCA_963923195.1 uncultured Hyphomicrobiales bacterium
GATCAACTTCAATATTGGCAGCGGCCACTTCTTTCACAAATTCGGGGTCTTTCATCACCGCATCAAAAGCGTCACGCAAAGCTTTCACACGTTCAACCGGAACACCGGGCGTTGTGGCCAGCGGGCGACCAAGCATTGTGCCCGAGACAAGGAGTTCGACAATCTTGCGATTGTCGGGATCGGGAATGACATCTTCGATTGAGGGCACATTTGGAAGATCAGGTGCTTTTGGGCCTGCTTGCACGATGACGGTAATGTCTTTGTTGGCGAGCCAATTGGGTTTCGTTACTTTCCAGCTTGACCATGTATTGTTGCGCGCGCCCACTTCACCGCGTTCCATTGCGAGATTCACATCATTACCGCCGGGGTAACCCGTCACGATTTTGAATTTCGTTCCGGCAAATTCATTCAACATAGCGGGGAACATATAGGTGATGGCGCCACGACCTGTAGCCCCAGCAATGACTTCTTTATGGCGTGCATCTTCGATGGATTTGACGCCTGTCGTTTTCCACACGGTCATGGTTTCAACCGTTGGGCAAATGGAACCAATCCAGTTGAATTGATTGGCGTCGAACATGACGCCTTTCACGCCCGCAGCCTGCATAGCGGGAAAAGTATTGGCGATCATGCCAATATTCGTGCCATCGCGTGTGGCGACTTCGTAAAGGTAATTTGCCATTTTGAGGCCACCGGCCCCGGTCATATTTTGCGGCACGACAGCGGGATTACCGGGAATATATTTGCCGATATAGCGCGAGACGATGCGCGCATGCAGATCATATTCGCCACCAACAGCAACACCGATCAGCACATTGACGTTTTTGCCGCGATAGAAATCGGCCACGCTATCGGCTTGTGCCGAAGTCGCTGTGAGCAGTGCCGCCAGCGAAACAAGAGACGTGAGCTTCATATTTTCCTCCCGGTTATTTTTCGGCCGGTTGTCCGGCTCCTTCGAATTTGAACTTAGCTTATTTTTGGCATTTCGGGCAGTAGAAGGTTGAACGCCCGCTCTGCACGATTCTGCGAATTGTGCCGCCGCAACCCTTTGTCGGGCACGGTTCACCTTCGCGGTCATAGACGCGGAAATTGTGCTGAAAATAGCCAAGCGACCCATCGGTCTGGCGATGGTCGCGCAGGGACGATCCACCCGAGCGCACAGCTTCGTCCAAGACCAGTCGAATATTGGCGGCTAAACGCTCGGCTCCCGGGGTCGGGGCACCCGATTTTTTGGACAGCGTTCCGGCGGCCCTTTTGGGCGAAAGACCGGAGCGGTGCAGGCTCTCGCAGACATAAATATTGCCCAAGCCCGCAATCAGCCGCTGGTCCAGAAGGGCGGCTTTGAGGGGGGCTTTGCGGCCTTTGAAGAGAGCGGCGAGATGGGCGCCATCCAGCTCATTGCCGAGGGGCTCAAGCCCCAGATTGCGGAAAAAGGGGTGATCAGCGAGCCCGGTTTGCGGGATTAAGTCCATAAAGCCGAAGCGGCGGGGGTCATTATAGGTGACGCGCGCCCCCGAGGAGAGATGCAAGACAATATGGTCGTGAGCAGCGGCCTTGGATCGCTCATAGTGAAATTCGCCCGGCGTGAGGCTTTTCTCGCCCTTTTCCACCCGAAACGAGCCGCTCATGCCCAGATGGCAGACCAAAACCACCCCATCATCGAGGTGAAGGAGGAGATATTTTGCCCGACGGGAGAGGCCCGTGATGGTGCGGCCTTTTAGCCGATCGGCAAAATGGTCTGGCAGGGGGAAACGCAGGTCCAAACGCCGCTGCTCGACCTTTTTGATCTTTTGGCCCGTCATGGCGGGCTCTAATCCCCGTCGAACGGTCTCAACCTCGGGCAGTTCAGGCATGGCCGTTAAGCACTCTCATTGTCCTTTGATCTCAGACGACAATCCTACATGGCCAATCCGCAGATGTCGCGCTATGGTCCCGGCCGCTCTGGAGTGTGTTCATGGTTCAAGCATCTTCTTCCGCCCCGCGCCCCGACGAGGAGACCCATTTCGGTTTCTCCAACGTGCGTCTTGGCCAGAAGCAGGCCCTTGTGAATGACGTCTTTCATAAGGTCGCTGATCGCTATGACCTGATGAATGACTTTATGTCAGCAGGCCTGCATCGGGCTTGGAAAGACGTTCTTGTTTCTATGGTCAAGCCGCAGCGCAACCGTCCCTTTCAGCATCTTGATGTGGCGGGTGGCACGGGTGACGTGGCGTTTCGTGTTGCTGAAATGGGTGGTCCGCAAACGCAAGTGACCATTCTCGATATTAATGGTGACATGTTGCGCGTGGGCGAAGAGCGCGCTGCAGAACGCCCCTTCCGTGATCAATTGCGTTTTGTCGAAGCCAATGCGGAAGACTTGCCGCTGCCTGATAAGTCCTTTGATGCTTACACAATTGCTTTTGGCATACGCAATGTGCCGCGTATTGAGCGCGCTCTGGGCGAAGCCTATCGCGTGCTGAAGCGTGGCGGTCGTTTTCTCTGCCTTGAATTTTCAAGTGTCGATATTCCAGGCCTCGATAAAATTTATGACGCTTATTCTTTCACCGCGATTCCCGCGATGGGCAAAGCGATCACAGGAGATGGACATCCCTATCGCTACCTCGTCGAATCCATCCGTAAATTTCCGCATCCGGAAGTTTTCCGGGACATGATTGCTGAAGCTGGATTCCAAAGGGCGTCTTACACGCGCCTCACAGGTGGTGTGGTTTCAATCCATTCGGGGTGGAAGCTTTAATCACATGGCTTTCTTCAGCACGCTTGGTCATCTTTGGCGACTGGGTCGCGCGGGTTTTGTACTCGCGCGCGAAGGCGTGTTTTCTAATGTTGACCCCGCCATGCTGCCACCTGCTGCGCGCTTGCCTTTGGCGCTGGCACGTCTTGTTGCGCGTGGCGGCAATGCACCGCAGACGGCACGTTTGGCGGTTGCGATCAGTCGCCTTGGCCCGTCCTATGTGAAGCTCGGTCAATTTCTGGCCACACGGCCAGATGTGGTTGGCCCTGCAGTTGTGCGTGATCTTGAATTTTTGCAAGATCGGATGGCGCCCTTTCCGCAAGCCATTGCCGAAGCCCAAGTGGCAAATGCTTTCGCGCGCCCTCTCAAGGAAGTTTATGCGGAATTTGGCCCTTCAGTTGCTGCTGCCTCCATCGCACAAGTGCATCGTGCGCGCGTCAAAGATATTCATGGCGAACGCGATGTTGCAGTCAAAGTATTGCGCCCGGGCGTGCAATCACGCTTTGCGCGCGATTTGTCCGACATGTATGCGGCTGCCCGTTTTGCCGAAGAGCATTTTCGTGATGCAGGTCGTCTGCGCCCCGTTGAGGTGGTTGATACGCTTGAACGCTCTGTACGCATGGAGATGGATTTCCGTCTTGAAGCAGCGGCCGCTTCTGAATTTGCTGAAAATGTCGCCGATGATCCTGATTTCAGAATTCCAGCCGTCGATTGGGATCGCACGACGAAAGAAGTTCTCACCCTTGAATGGGTCGATGGTATTCCGCTAACCGATTTGGAAGCTTTGAAGCGTGCGGGCCATGATCTGCCGCGCTTGGGCCGGATCGTCATTCAATCTTTCTTGCAACATGCTTTGCGTGACGGTTTCTTCCACGCAGATATGCATCAGGGCAATCTCTTCGTGGATCCGCAGGGTCGCCTTGTGGCTGTTGACTTTGGCATAACGGGCCGCTTGGGCGTCAAAGAACGCCGTTTCTTGGCAGAGATTCTTTATGGCTTTATCACGCGTAATTATCGTCGCGTGGCCGAAGTGCATTTTGAAGCCGGCTATGTGCCAGAGACGTTCAGCATTGATGATTTTGCACAAGCCGTGCGCGCCATTGGCGAGCCTATCCATGCGCGCACTGCTGATCAGATTTCTATGGCGAAACTGCTGACGCTTTTGTTCGAGATCACCGCGATCTTTGAAATGAAAACACGCACCGAGCTCGTCATGTTGCAAAAGACGATGGTCGTGGTTGAAGGTGTGGGCCGCACCCTCGACCCCCATCTCAATCTCTGGTCGACGGCTGAGCCCGTGGTGCGGTCGTGGATTGAGGAAAATCTGGGTCCGCGCGGCAAGATCGAGGATTTGGGGCGCAATCTCTCCTCCATCGCGCGCTTTGCCAATGATCTGCCCAATGTGTTGATCCGCGGCGAGCGTCTGGTCGAGCGGCTTGAAAAATTAGCGGCAGATGGTTTCGATCTCTCAGGCCAGACGGTTGAGCGGATTGGCCGGGCTGAGGCCTATCGCGCCCGGATTGGCCATGTCGCCCTCTGGGTGATCGCCATTTTGCTGGCGGTTGGCCTTTGGTTGCGGTGAGCGTGAGGGGGAGCCAAGCATGACCCTGACCGGAAAGCGCATTTTGCTCATGATCGGTGGCGGCATCGCTGCCTATAAGGCGCTCGACCTCATTCGGCGTTTGCGTGAACGCGGTGCCAGCGTGCGCCCGGTTCTCACGGCCGCGGGCAAGCAATTTGTCACGCCCTTGTCTGTTTCGAGCCTTGCTGGCGTAGCTGTTCACGAAGATCTGTTCTCGCTCACTGAAGAAGCGGAAATGGGTCACATAGAATTGTCCCGGGCCGCAGACCTTGTTGTTGTGGCCCCAGCGACCGCAGATTTGATGGCGAAAGCCGCACATGGATTGGCCAATGATTTGGCCTCCACTTTGCTGCTTGCGACCGACAAAAAAGTGCTGATGGCACCAGCCATGAATGTGCGCATGTGGTTGCATCCAGCAACGCAGCGCAATGTTGCGCAATTGAAAGCCGATGGCGTTTTATTCGCAGGCCCCGCTGATGGCGAAATGGCTTGTGGTGAATTTGGTCCCGGCCGCATGGTCGAGCCACTCGACATTGTTGCCGCAATTGAAAAAGCACTCGAAAGTTCGACAATAATTCCACTCGCAGGAAATGGAATTCTTGCTGGGCGTAAAGTCGTGATCACGTCTGGCCCAACCCATGAGCCAATTGATCCAGTGCGCTATATCGCCAATCGTTCATCTGGCAAGCAAGGTCATGCCATTGCGCAGGCGGCATTACGTGCAGGCGCGCAAGTTGTCTTGGTGAGTGGGCCTGTTGCTCTGGCTGATCCAACAGGTGTTCAGACCCATCACGTTGAAACAGCCCGCGATATGATGGCGGCTGTTGAAGCGTCGATGCCCGCTGATATTTTTATTGGCGCTGCCGCCGTTGCTGATTGGCGCGTTGAAAATGCGGGCGATCAGAAAGTGAAAAAGTCCCTTTCTGGCGGGCCTTTTCTGCAATTTGCTGAAAATCCAGATATTCTCGCGCATGTTGCAGCAAAGACGTCTGGCCGCCCACGCCTTGTTGTTGGCTTTGCTGCTGAGACACAGAATGTCATTGCCTATGCGCAAGATAAATTGGCACGCAAAAAATGCGATCTGATTGTTGCCAATGATGTGAGCCCTGCGCGTGGCGTGATGGGTGGCGCGCAGAATGAAGTTCATCTCGTCTCGAAAGCTGGCGTCGAATCTTGGCCCTTGCTGGATAAGGATGAAGTGGCGCGTCGTCTTATCGTCACTCTCGCTGATCTTCTCAAAAAAGGTGGCGCGGCATGAATGTTGATGTGCGCGTGAAACGTTTGCCGCATGGCAAGGATTTGCCGCTGCCGACCTATCAAACACAATCGTCAGCAGGTCTTGATCTGCAAGCTGCCATCGCGCCGCAAACAAAATTGGTGATTGAGCCCGGCTCTCGCGAATTGGTGCCGACAGGTTTGGCGATTGAATTGCCTGAAGGCTTTGAGGCGCAGATCCGTCCGCGTTCGGGTTTGGCGCTTAAAAAAGGCGTCACTTTGGTCAATACGCCCGGCACGATTGATGCCGATTATCGGGGCGAGATTGGCGTCATTTTGATCAATCATGGGTCGGAGCCATTTGAGATTGAGCGGGGGGATCGTATCGCTCAAATGATCGTGGCCCCTATAGTCCAAGCCCGCCTTGTCGAGGTAGATGATTTGTCATCGTCCGATCGCGGGGCCGGTGGTTTCGGGTCGACGGGCGTCTCGCATTCGCAACGGAGTTCCGGATGATCCTGCTCTCGCGTCGCAGCCAGCTGGCCATAGCCGCGGTGGTCGATGTGGCCCTTCATGCCCGCCCCACGCCTGTGGCGGCGAAATCGCTTGCTGCGCGTCATAATTTGCCGCCCCGCCATTTGGAGACCCTCCTGCAGGCGCTCGTAAAGGCTGGCATATTGAAAGGCGTGCGTGGACCCCGTGGCGGCTATGAATTGGCCAAGGAGCGCCGTCGCATCACAGCGGGCGAGATTGTCCGAGCCGCTATGGCGGATGGGGCGGAAGATGCAGACCCCGCACCCGATTCCAAATTGGTCGAACATGTCATCCATCCGCTGGTTGAAAAGGCCGGCCAGCATTTCCTGGCTGAAATGGATGCCGTGACCGTCGATGACCTCTGCCGGGAATCCGGTGCGAAGGGCGTTTTCGAGGGCATGGCCACCGGAGCTGATTTCACAATTTAAAATCGGAATAATAATAAAATCTCGACCTGATCTGTAAAATCAATTTAGAATAGCGACAGATCGACAGAAGGGAGCGCTCCGATGAGCAATACTCGTCCCGGCCGCGGCCGTATCTATGACAATATTACTGCGACCATTGGCGATACGCCTTTGGTGCGTTTGCAGCGTCTCGCCAAAGAGCGCGGCGTGAAGGCGAATCTCATCGCCAAGCTCGAATTTTTCAATCCGATTTCGAGTGTGAAAGATCGTATTGGCGTGGCCATGATCGACACGCTGGAAGCGGCGGGCAAAATTGATCCAGCCCGCACGGTTTTGGTGGAACCCACATCTGGCAATACAGGCATTGCGCTGGCCTTTGTGGCCGCCGCGCGTGGCTACAAGCTCATTCTTGTCATGCCTGAAAGCATGTCGATTGAACGCCGCAAAATGTTGGCGCTTCTCGGGGCGCAGCTTGAATTGACGCCCGCCGCACAAGGCATGAAAGGCGCGATTGCCAAAGCGCAAGAAATTGTTGCCTCGACACCGGGCGCCATCATTCCGCAGCAATTTGAAAATCCGGCCAATCCGGAGATTCATCGCAAGACAACGGCTGAAGAAATTTGGAACGACACCGATGGCGGCGTCGATGTGCTGATTTCTGGTGTTGGCACAGGCGGCACGATTACGGGCGTTGGTCAGGTTTTGAAGCAGCGCAAACCATCGGTGAAAATTGTTGCCGTTGAGCCGGAGGATTCGCCTGTTCTGTCGGGTGGTCAACCGGGCCCTCACAAGATTCAAGGGATTGGCGCGGGTTTTGTGCCACCCGTGCTTGATCGTGCCGTCATTGATGAAGTGGTGACGGTCGGCAATCAGACAGCCTTTGATACGGCGCGTAGCCTTGCACGTATGGAAGGTATCCCGGTTGGCATTTCATCAGGCGCGGCTGTCGCGGCCGCTCTTGAAATTGGTGCACGCCCCGACATGGCGGGCAAAAATATTGTGATCATCATTCCTTCTTTTGCGGAGCGTTATCTCTCAACCGCTCTCTTCGAAGGTCTGTAAGCACAAGCTGATATAATCATTATGTCGAGAGGCGCCGTGCATGGCGCCTCTTTTCATTTGGCGCATCCTGCATTAGCCATGCTGCTGATCTTTGGGAGTGCGCAGCATGGCTTACGATACCGTTATGACCGAAACGCACGGTCCGGTCCGTCTCATCCGTCTCAATCGGCCTGAAGCCCTCAACGCGCTGTCTGTTCAGCTCATCAAAGATCTCAATGCGGCCCTTGATGAAGCCGAAGCTGCGGAAGAAATCCGCTGCATTATTCTAACCGGCTCTGAAAAGGCTTTTGCCGCTGGTGCTGATGTCAAAGAAATGCAGGGCAATTCTTATCTCGATGGCTATCTCGGCGATTTTGTCGCCGAATGGGAGCGCGTGACGAAAATGCGCAAGCCCGTGATTGCCGCCGTTGCCGGCTTTGCTTTGGGCGGCGGGTCAGAGCTTGCTATGATGTGCGACTTCATTTTGGCCGCCGATACGGCCAAATTCGGCCAGCCTGAGATCAAACTCGGCATTTTGCCAGGCGCCGGGGGGACCCAGCGCCTCACCCATCTCGTTGGTAAGTCCAAAGCGATGGAAATGTGCCTGACAGGCCGAATGATGGATGCGACAGAGGCCGAGCGCTCAGGCCTCGTCTCCCGGGTGGTTCCGGCGGCAGATTTGATCCCTGAGGCTCTCAAGGTCGCTCAGGCCATTGCAGCCATGTCCCTGCCCGCGGTCATGATGGCCAAGGAATGTATCAACCGGGCCTATGAAACGAGCCTCAGCGAGGGAATTCGCTTCGAAAGGCGGGTTTTTTACGCCACTTTTGCCACGCCCGACCAAAAGGAAGGGATGCAGGCCTTTGTCGAAAAGCGCCCACCCGCCTTCAAGAGCTGAATCATGCCGCAAGGCCCAGATTCTCGCTGTCCTTGCATTGACGCCGGACGAGCTTCCCGTCTATAAGCCCCAATCTTCTGCGGGCCCGGCCTGTAGACCAGAATTTTCTGGCCCCTTTAGAGGCGGCCAATCCTTCGAGGAAAACCTATGGCGAATACCTCCTCGGCCAAAAAGGCCGTCCGCAAGATCGAGCGCCGCACGGCCGTGAACCGCACGCGTCGTAGCCAGATGCGCACCTACGTCCGCAAGGTTGAAGAAGCGCTGGCTTCTGGTGATGCGAATGCAGCGCAGGCAGCTCTCGCGGCTGCTGAACCTTTGGTGATGCGCGCCGCTCAAAAGGGCATCGTTCATAAGAACAGCGCCTCGCGCAAAATCTCGCGCCTGACGGTGCGTGTGAAAGCTCTCGCGAAGTAAGTTTGCTTTAAAAACAAGCGAACTGAATTCAAAGAAAGCCCGGCTCTGCCGGGCTTTTTTGCATTTTGAGTGTCGCATGGCGACAGAGACACACTTTCGACTATTTCTTTTTGCGGTTTCCGCTAGCACAGATGAAATCCAAGAGATTCAAGCACTTGCTGGATAAGCGCTGAAGCACCAAAAAATCGTGCCGCTTGACAAGCGTTACGCAGTTTCCGCAGTCGATGAAATACTTGCGCATCGTGACATCGAAGTGTCATGCAGTTGCCGTTGGTAACTCCCAAGAATCAAGCATTTATGCGCGTCAATCCGGAATCTTTGTTTTCTTTTGCGGATTTAGCGCATGAGCGCAGACGATTAAAAAAATGCATTTTCTTGCGGAGCTAGAGAGCGCTGTGTAAGGATTTGTTTAGACAGTGATCGCTCAGCGCGAGGAAGAAAGATTACCGAAAAGAAGAAGTTACACCGAAGGGACCGAGAAATCGGGAAGGTGTTGCTCGATGCGGTGATCAGAAGCTGACGAGATCTGTTTCTGGTTCGCTCCACGCGGACCCATATAAGCGACAGCTTATAAAAAAATTTAAATTTGGACCTGTGGTTCCTTGCCACAGAAGGGGGCATCATGACTTCTACGCTGCAGACAGAATTGAGAGCGACATTGGAACTCAAGGGCCTTGGCCAGTCTGGTTCGCTCAAGTTCGGTAGCGTCGAAGCTTGCGAAAAGTCGTTTGAAACGGGCCGCCATTTTGCTCGGGAGCAGGATGGCAAAATCAGCATGCTGACCTGAAAAAGGGTCATATTCCCCGCTCATCAGATCGAGCGGTGTCAGCCTGCGTTTTTGCGCATTCCAATTTCTCGACCGCGGCATATGCCTCGGCATTTCATGATTGAGAATAAATCAATGCTCAAGCCTCGTCTCGATTCCGTTCAGGCCGCGTCGCTCGCACCTGAAAAATCTGACGCCACGGTCGTTATGGATCATTCAGAAGCCTGGCAGCGCGTCTGCCGTCGCCTGCGGGCAGAAGTCGGCGAAGATGTTTTCAACTCTTGGTTCGGCCGTTTGGAGCTGGACGAAGTGCAGGATGATGTTGCGCGCCTTTCTGTGCCGACAAAATTCCTGAAGAGCTGGATTCAGTCCCATTATACGGACCGCATTATCGCGGCTCTGTCGTCTGAGCTGCCGGGCATTGGCTCAGTGAGCATTTCGGTGCGCACATCTGGCCGTGTTTTGCAGCAGCGTGCGAGCGAAGCGCCTGCTCAACGCGCAGAAGATGCCGCACCTCGCTCAACCGCTGCGCTTTTTGCGCCGGCAAACGCCATTGCGCCACGCCGTGACATGGAAGTTGCGGGCCGTGATGCCAAACATTTTGAAAGTGAGGCTCTGGGTGGCTCCCCGCTCGACCGTCGCCTGACTTTCTCTTCCTTTTTGGTCGGAAAATCGAACCAGCTTGCTCATGCCGCTGCCCAGCGCGTGGCGCAGGCGCCCGCTTCCGAGACCCCGATCTATAATCCGCTCTATATTCATGCCTCGGTTGGCTTGGGGAAGACCCATCTCATCCAAGCCATCGCCCATTGTGCGAGCGAAGCAAATCGTCGCGTCATCTATCTGACGGCTGAAAAGTTCATGTATGGCTTCGTCTCGGCGCTGAAAGCGCAGACGGCGATTGCTTTCAAGGAAAAGTTGCGCGCGATTGATGTGCTCGTCATTGACGATGTGCAATTTTTGCAGGGCAAGTCGATCCAGCAGGAATTTTGCCACACGCTGAATGCGCTGATTGATGCGGGTCGTCAGGTTGTGATTGCTGCCGACCGTCCCCCGTCCGATCTTGAAAGCCTGGATGAGCGCGTGCGCTCGCGTCTGGCTGGTGGTCTTTGCGTGGAAATGGGTGCGCTAGATGAAGCTCTGCGCATCAAAATTCTTGAAACGCGCATTGCCGCCGCGCGCATCACGCAGCCGAGTTTTGAAGTGCCGGCACCTGTTGTCACTTTTGTTGCCCGTTCGATTCAAACCAATGGTCGTGATTTGGATGGAGCGGTCAATCGCTTGCTCGCCCATGTCACTTTGACGGGTGCACCGCTCACGGTTGAAACGGCTGAAACGGCCATTCGTGATTTGGTGCGCACGCGTGAACCTAAGCGCGTGAAGATTGAAGATATCCAGAAATTGGTAGCGACTCATTTCAATGTGAGCCGCGCGGATATTCTCTCCTCACGCCGCACGGCCACGGTCGTGCGTCCGCGTCAGATTGCTATGTATCTTGCAAAAGTTTTAACCCTGCGCTCGTTACCAGAAATTGGTCGCCGCTTTGGTGGCCGCGATCACACAACCGTGCTTCACGCGGTTCGTAAGATTGAAGGTCTTGCGAATAAAGACGGCCAGCTCAATGAAGAGTTGGAATTGTTGAAGCGCATGCTGATGGATTGATCGGATCAAACATCCGATAAAAAGAAAGGCCGCTCCAAAGAGCGGCCTTTTTTATTGAGCAGAAAGAAAGTCAATCAGGCGATGGCTTCTTTTGTGCGCTCAGCGCGTTTGCGATCATTCGGATCAAGCAAAGCTTTGCGTAAACGAATAGACTTCGGCGTCACTTCCACGCGCTCGTCGTCCTGAATATAAGCCAGCGCTTTTTCGAGCGACATTTTGATTGGCGGCGTCAGACGCACAGCTTCGTCCTTGCTCTGGGTACGAATATTGGTGAGCTGCTTGCCCTTAAGCACATTCACTTCCAGATCATTGTCGCGCGTATGTTCGCCGATGATCATGCCGCGATAAACCTTCCAGCCGGGCTCAATCATCATCGGGCCGCGATCTTCAAGCTTCCACATCGCATAAGCAACGGACTCACCTTGATCATTGGAGATCAACACGCCATTGCGACGGCCCTGAATTTCGCCCTTATAGGGCGCATATTCATGGAACAGGCGGTTCATAATGGCTGTTCCGCGCGTGTCTGTGAGCAATTCGCCCTGATAGCCGATGAGGCCACGGGTTGGCGCGTGAAACACGAGACGTAGACGATTGCCGCCGGATGGACGCATTTCCAACATATCGGCTTTGCGTTCCGACATTTTCTGCACGACAACGCCTGAATATTCTTCATCAACGTCGATGACGACTTCTTCAATCGGCTCGAGCGTATTGCCAGCTTCGTCTTTCTGGAAGACGACGCGTGGGCGCGAGATCGATAATTCATAGCCTTCACGACGCATGGTTTCGATCAGAATGCCAAGCTGCAATTCGCCACGGCCCGACACGATGAAACTTTCGCCACCGGGTGAATCTTCCACGCGCAGCGCCACATTGCCTTCAGCTTCCTTGTAGAGACGCGCACGGATCATGCGGCTCGTCACTTTGTCACCTTCCGTGCCAGCAAGTGGGCTGTCATTGACCATAAAGGTCATGGAGAGTGTCGGCGGATCGATTGGCTGTGCCTGCAACGGCTCCGTCACTTCGGCTGCGCAAATCGTGTCGGCCACGTTGAATTTTTCGAGGCCAGCAATGGCAACAATGTCACCTGCTTCAGCTTCTTCAATCGGCTGACGCTCAATGCCACGGAAAGCGAGGATTTTTGAGACGCGACCCTGTTCAACGACATTGCCTTTGCGGTCGAGAACTTTCACAGGCTGGTTTGGCTTTACTGTGCCAGAGAACACGCGACCAGTGATGATGCGACCGAGATAAGGATTGGCTTCGAGCAAAGTGCCGAGAAGACGGAATGCGCCTTCTTCCACCTGCGGCTCTGGCACATGTTTCAAGACGAGATCGAAGAGTGGGCCCATGCCCTGATCTTGTGCGCCATCTGGCGTGTCTGACATCCAGCCCTGTTTGGCAGAACCATAGATGATCGGGAAGTCGAGCTGTTCGTCGGTCGCGTCGAGCGCTGCGAAGAGATCGAACACTTCATTGACAACTTCGGTCACGCGCGCGTCGGGCTTGTCGACTTTATTGACGCAGACGATGGGTTTGAGGCCAATCTTGAGCGCCTTGCCGACGACAAATTTTGTCTGCGGCATCGGGCCTTCAGCAGCGTCAACGAGAACGATGGCGCTGTCGACCATCGACAAGAT
>CAWUNF010000013.1:0-12709 GCA_963923195.1 uncultured Hyphomicrobiales bacterium
CGGAGACGGGCGATTTGGCCACCATTCGTGTCACGCCTCAAAATTCACAAGCGCGTAATCCGGGTTTTGATGTCACGCCAGCACGACTTGTTACGGGGCTGATTACCGAGCGCGGGATTGTTGGCGCGAATGAGGCTGCTTTGTCGCGCGCATTTCCCGATCGCATCTGAGAGGCCGCTGGCCCTTTTGACTCTAGCGCGGAGGAAGATAAATGGTACCGCCACCCCGGCTTGAACGGGGGACCTCTAGATCCACAATCTAGCGCTCTAACCAACTGAGCTATGGCGGCACGTCAGTGCGGCGCGGAACCTAGAAGCAAAGGGCTGGCATTGCAACAGGTGAGGGGCCTGGCGGGGCACAAAAAACGGGGCCAAATGGCCCCGTTTGCTGGCTGCCTGTGCAAGATTGGCTCAGGCTGCGATTTTCAGGCTCTTGGAAATGGCGGATTTGATCGGCTCCACCGTCTCGGTCGAGACCTTTTGGATCAAGTTCGAAATATCCTTGGCGGCCGCATTGAGGGTCTCAAATTGCTGGCGGGCATGTTCACCCTGCAGCACGATGACATCCGTAATGCTTTTGGTGCCAAACAAAGCCTTGACGAAAGCAAATTGCACATCCGCGCTCGCCTGCAAAGCCTCGACCGTTTTCACTTGAAATGCAGTCAGGCCTTGTGTGGCGACTTTCAGGCTTGTTTCCAGAGAGGCTGAGGCATCCTCAGCCGCTTCGCGGGCGCGTGCATAAATCTGCTTCGATTTCTCGAGGCTTTCTTCAGCCGCGTGGCGCAATTGCTCATGCAACTCCGCCACTTTCTCAGCAGAAATATCGAGCTGTGCCGCAACCGTTTCTTCAATCTCTGCCTCAACGGTCTCTTCAGCCGAGGCCTCAATCGTTTCTTGTAAAACGGCGGGGGCGGGTTCGACAGCCGTCACAGATGCGCGTGTTGCAGCGGGTTTTGGGGAAGTTTTGCGTGCGTTGGCCATGAGACTGGTCCTTTCGCGAGAGCGCTTACTTCTTAACGCCAGACGCCTTTTGCACGGCTTCACCGAGTTCTTTGAACTGGCTTTCCAGCGCTTGGGCTTGGGCTTTCAAATATTCCGACTGGATCGCGAAAACGTCCTGCGGGTCCTTGGCATGAACGAGCTTTTCCGCCAGTTCAAAAGCCGAGAGCACATTGGCTTCAGCAAAAGCCACGGCCTTGTTGGACACGTCCTTAGCGCCTTCAATGGCCGGATTATTGCCGATTTGGTCAGTGGTCTTATGGACCGCGCCCATGAAGCCTTCAAAAGCCTTGCGGGCTTGGGCAACAGAGCGTTCTGCGAATTCGCGCATTTCGGCGGGGACTTCATAATTGTTTGTCATGGATCTGCTCCAATTTCGGATGCCCCTGACAGACCATGCGTGCGGGCCGGGGCGATGCACCAATCACTCAACCTGAAAGCACTCTAGCCTAAAAAATGGTGCAACGCAACAAAATTGTGCGGTGCACAAAAACCCTGTGAGCTGTGGATCTTAAGCATAGTGCCAAAGAGTTTGGCCCTTTTTCCCCTTGCCGATGGACCCCAGCCTCGGCGCAGATTAATGATTGATTAAGGCCTAACGACCCCGCTTTTGGAGGTAAGGGCCGCCGTTTGCGTCCATTTGTTCAGCGTCCATGAGGGACCAGAGGTAGCCAGAGGGCCATGACGACCTTCCCGCGCGATCCCGCCCTGATCCGAGCCGCCGAAGCGGCTCTGTCTGAAGCGCCCTTTGCCTCTTTGATTGAGGCGGGTGGAGCTTTGCTCGTGGCCGCTGGTCAGCCCATCCAAGTTCTCTTTGCCAATGAGCCAGCCAAGGCGCTTTTTGGTGCGCAAGAAGAGGCCATCACGCGGCGCCTCTTTGGCGCGCCTGATCCGGGTGCGCGACGTGTGGCGGAATTGGCGCGTTCTCTTGTGCCGGGCGCGGGGGCGCGTTTGGAAAAGCTGCGCTTTTATTCAGGCCTGCGCGCGCAAATGCTCACCGTCTTTTGTCGGCGTACGCTGGGCCCGCATCCTTTGTTCATTCTGGGCGTGCCTGTGGCCCCGCAGCCCAAACAAACACAGCCTGATCTTTCTGCCATGATGATGGCGCAAGGCGATCAGCCTATGGCATCGCCAAATTTTGCGCCACCAATGGCACCCCGCGTGACTGAGGCACCTGTTGCACATGTTGCCCCTGTTGCACCTATCCCGCCTGCGCCGCCGCGTCGCAATGTTGATGAAGTGGCGGCTGATATCGCCATGCGTCTCAAGGGCAGCGAAAATGTGCGGTTCCTTTGGCAGACCGATAGCGCGCATCGCTTTGTGAAAATTACGGGCGAGCTTTGCGATTTCATCGGTTGCATGACCAATCGTTTGGTGGGCCGGTCTTTCATTGATGTGGCTGATGAGCTGAAGCTCGATCCAGATTATGCTTTGCGCGATGCTTTGATCCGCGGCGAAACATGGAGCGGCTTGGAAGTTTTCTGGCCTGTTGAAAATGCCGATGCGGCTTTCCCGGTGACGCTTGGCGCTTTGCCCGCGCATGATCGTGAGCGCCACTTTGAAGGCTATCGCGGTTTCGGCGTCATTCATGTCACGCGTTTGCAAGATCTGGCGCCGCCCGTGGCAGAAACCGCATCTGCGCCTGAATCTTCGCCTGCGTCTACTCCCGCTGTTGAAACGCCGGCAAATTCCAGTGTTCAAGAGCAAGCCTTGATCCCGGTGCCAGATATGCCATCGGCGCCGGGCAATGTTGTTGCCTTGCGTCCCTTCCAAGTGGTTGCGCGGCGCGATGATGAATCTATGGCCGAAGATACGCCTGCGGCTGATACGCCCGCGATGGGCGATGATGAGATGGTCAATCTCTCACCGGCAGAGCGACATTCTTTCCGCGAAATTGCGCGTGCTTTGGGCGCCAAGATACGCGATGACAAAGATGAGCCGCGTGCGCCTGCAACGCCGACCTCGATCCGTGATTTGTTGGAAGTGGCAACACGCGCCGCCGAAGAACCGATCGCGCCGCTTGTTCCGCCAGCCCCGCCTGTTGATCTTCCAGATGATGTGCAATCCGTGCTCGACCGCTTGCCGATTGGCCTGCTCGTGTCGCGCGATGCCCATGCGCTTTATGTCAATCGCACCTTGATTGATCTCTTGGGCTATGAAGATTGCGCGCAATTCTTCCGTGAAGATGGCATGGCCCGCATGTTCCGTGGCCGCGCGCGCGACACGTTGCAAGATAGCCATGAACTGCAGATTTTTGGACGCGATGGCACGCCCGTCGGTCTGGAAGCGCGGATTCGTAAAGTCGAATGGGACAAGGCTCCCGCCTCGCTGATGACATTCCGCCAAGCCAATGGCGGCGTTACAGAGCGCATACGCGCGCTTGAAAGCGAATTGCGCTCGGCTGAAAATGATATGCGCGAATTGCACGCAATCCTTGATACAGCAACCGATGGTGTGGCTGTTTTGGATGCGGAGGGCCGCATTGTTGCGCTCAATCGCGCAGGCGAAGCTTTATTTGGCTATGAGCAAAGCGATGTTTTGGGCCAATCTTTCACGAGCCTGCTTGCCAAAGACAGTGTTTCTCTTGCGCAAGATTATTTTGAAGGGCTGAAAGGCTCTGGCGTTGCATCACTCATGAATGATGGGCGCGATCTTTTTGGCCGCGCGCGTCAAGGCGGCTCGATTCCAATATTCATGACGCTTGGCCGCATTGGCGGCAATGGCGCGCAGAAATTCTGCGCCGTCTTGCGCGATATGACCGCTTGGAAAAAAGCCGAGCAAGAGCTGAAAGAAGCGCGCCGCATGGCAGAACAGGCCAATGCGCTGAAATCTGATTTTCTCGCGAAAGTCAGCCATGAAATTCGCACACCGCTCAATGCCATTCTCGGCTTTGCCGAAGTCATTATGGAAGAGCGTTTCGGCCCCATTGGTAATGAGCGTTACAAAGAATATGTGACCGACATTCACACGTCTGGCGCGCATGTCATGAGTTTGGTGAATGATCTGCTTGATCTGTCAAAGATTGAAGCCGGCAAGTTAGAGCTGAATTTCAACGCCGTTGATGCCAATCGCATCGTGTCGGAATGCGTCTCGCTCATTCAGCCGCAAGCCGCGCGTGAGCGGGTGATTGTACGCCAATCTTTGGCGCCACGCTTGCCCAATATTGTGGCGGATGAACGCGCTCTGCGTCAGATCGTGCTGAATCTTCTGTCCAATGCTGTGAAGTTTAATGAAGAAGGCGGGCAGGTGATTGTTTCCACCGCGCTCACCGATGCTGGCCATGCCGTGATCCGCATCAAAGATACAGGCATTGGTATGAGCGAGGCTGATATTGAAACAGCACTCGAGCCTTTCCGTCAGGTCGCAACCTCGCGCGCAAAAGGCGGCACAGGTCTTGGTTTGCCTTTGACCAAAGCTTTGATTGAGGCCAATCGCGCGTCTTTCTCAATCAAGAGTAAGAAGGCCGAAGGCACATTGGTGGAAGTGGCCTTTCCTCCCACCCGCGTTTTGGCTGAATAATTACTTCAGCCGCGTCCAATTGACGCTTTTGCAAATTAGCCCGCCAAAAACACAGCCAGATGTTTTGAGCGCTTCGCCTTCCAGCACCATTTTGCCTGTATAGGTTTTTTGATCTTCCGGATTGAAGGCTTGGCCTTCCCATGTGCCGGGCCCTGAGGGCTTCATATCAAAAAACACTTTGAGCCCAATTTCGCTGGCGCGTTCGGGATCTTTCACCCAAGCGACAAAGCCGCAGAGCGCATCCCCACAAGGCGCAATGCGCACATGTGAGGCGCCATTTTCGCGCAGCCACAGGCCCGTGGCCTGCTGGGCGAGAGCCTGACTGCTGATCAAAACAGCGGCCAGAACAAGGGCAATGCGGTGCATGATAAAGCTCCTGAAAAGAATGGCCTATTCCACCGTAAGCGCCGCCATGCGTCAATCTGACAGTCTCAGCACTTTGTTGCAGCGCAAAGAAGTGGTCACAATCCTAGACTAGGTCAAAGCGATCTAAAAAGGATTCGCCCCATGTCTGTCCGCAGCCTTGATTGCCTGTTCAAGCCCGAGAGCCTCGCCCTAGTTGGGGCGAGTGCGCGTGCAGGCTCTTTGGGTGCAGCGGTCTTGGCCAATCTGCGCAAGGGCGGATTTAAAGGCACAATCCATCTTGTTAATCCGCGCCATAGCGAGATTGATGGCCTGCCTTGCGTCAAACGCTTGTCTGATCTCAAACAGCCGATTGATCTTGTGGTGATCGCCTCGCCGCGCGAGACGGTTGTTGATCTTGTGCGCGAAGCAGCCCGTTGTGGCGTTAAAACTGCGATTGTCATCACGGCTGATCCCCAACATGGCGAAGGCTCTTTGGCGCAGCGTCTTGCAGATGTTGCGCATGAGACCGGCATTCGCATTGTTGGGCCTAATTGTTTGGGCGTGCTCGCGCCACGTGTCGGCTTGGATGCCAGTTTTGCCGCGCATGAAGCCATACGCGGGGATCTCGCTGTCATCTCTCAATCCGGCGCAGTGACGGCTGCCTTGCTCGCTTGGGCGCATGATCGCCATGTTGGCTTTTCTGGCCTCGTGTCAGTGGGGGATATGTGCGACATCGATTTCGATGATCTCTTGGATTATTTCGCGCTGGATCATCAAACGCGCGCCATATTGCTTTATGTGGAATCCATCCGCGATGTGAAAGGCTTTATGTCAGCCGCCCGTGCGGCGGCACGTGTGAAGCCGGTCATTGTCATTAAATCAGGTCGCCATCCGCGGGCGGCCAAAGCAGCGGCCACACATACGGGCGCGCTGGCGGGTTCTGATGCGGTTTATGATGCTGCTTTCCGTCGCGCGGGCCTGTTGCGTGTGCATGATATTTCGGAACTCTTTGCTGCTGCTGAAGCCATTGGCCGCATCCGTCCTTTCAACGGTGATCGGCTTGCCATTCTCACCAATGGTGGCGGCTTGGGTGTGATCACCACGGACAATCTGCTTGATCTGGGCGGAAAGCTTGCTGATCTCTCACCCGATATTCGTGACAGACTTGAAAAAGACATGCCCGCCACTTGGTCGCGCGCCAACCCTGTCGATATTGTTGGCGATGCAGATGCTAAGCGTTTTCGTATTGCGCTCGAGGCTTTGCTCGATGATCCGGCCAATGATGCAATCACCATCGTCCATTGCCCAACAGCCTTGTCAGATTCAGAAGAAGCAGCCCTCGAAGTGGCTGATGTGGTGCATCACTATCGGCGCAAACATGTGGCGCCGAAGCCCGTCTTTGCGGTTTGGCTGGGCGCGACCGCGCGCACGACGCAGATTTTCGAAGAAGCGCATATTCCCAATTACCGTTATGGGGCGACGCGCGGCTTCATGCATATGGTGCGCTGGCGCAATAATCGCGATGCTCTCATGGCCGTGCCCCCCAATCTGCCTTCTGACTTTGTGCCCGATGTCGCCAAAGCGCGCGCCATTTTACAAAAAGTTCTGGCGCGGGGTGGCACATGGCTTGATCCTGTCGAAGTCACGCAACTTTTTGAGGCCTATCATATTCCCTGCGCGCCCGCGCTTTTGGCGCAATCACCCCAAGAGGCAGGCGAGCGTGCCAAGCCGCTGCTTGCTGAACATGGCGTTTGTGTCATCAAAATTTTCTCGCCTGATATTCCCCATAAGTCAGATGTGGGCGGCGTTGTGCTGAATCTTGAAACTGTCGAGGCTGTGGAACAGGCCGCGCGTGTCATGCTTGCACGTGTCAAAGCGGCGCGCCCCGATGCGCGGATTGAAGGCGTGACTGTTCATCCAATGGTGCACCGTGCACATGGGCGCGAATTGATTGCAGGCCTTGCGGATGATCCGACTTTCGGCCCCGTGATTGTTTTTGGGCGTGGGGGCAAGGCGGTGGAAGTGATCAATGATCGCGCTTTGGCTTTGCCGCCGCTTGATCTGCGCTTGGCGCATGAACTCATCGCCCAAACGCGCGTTGTCAAAGTTTTGCATAAATATCGCGATGAGCCGGCGGCCGATGTTGATGCTGTGGCTTTGGTGCTTGTCAAATTGTCGCAAATGTCGGCGGATTTGCCAGAAATACGCGAGCTTGATCTCAACCCGCTGGTGGCTGATGAACAGGGCGCAATGGTGATTGATGCGCGTGTTGCCGTTGCTCCTTCAAAGGTCCTTGCGCATCATGGCACTAATCCGCGTTTTGCCATTGCGCCTTATCCCAAATCTTGGGAGCGCCAGATCAAGCTGAAAGCTGGACAGAAAATTTTTGTGCGCCCTGTGCGCCCGGAAGATGAAGAGCTTTATCGCACTTTCTTTGAAAGCGTGTCGGCGGAAGATTTGCGTTTGCGCTTCTTTGCACCAGTGAAAGAATTTTCACATGCCTTTATCGCGCGCCTCACGCAGATTGATTATGCGCGTGCGCTGGCGCTCTGCGCGCTGGATTCTGATGGCATGATGGTGGGCGGCGTGCGCTTGGTTAAAAATGCCGAAGAGACAGCGGGCGAATATGCCATTCTTTTGCGCGGCGATTATAAGGGCCAAGGCTTGGGCTGGAATTTGATGAAACTCATTATTGAATATGCCGTTGAAGAAGGGCTTGAGGCTGTTGAAGGCCAAGTGATGGCGAGCAATAGCAATATGCTCTCAATGTGCGATCAGCTCGGCTTTTTGGTGCGCGATGATCCAGAAGAGCCGGGCATTAAAATGGTCCGGCTCGATTTGAAAAATGATCCGCAATTGGCAACGCGTCTGCCGATCTAATCAGTTTAGCGTCACCATAATATGCAGGCGGCGTGGCCCATGCGCACCGAGCAGAAGTGTTTGTTCAATATCGGCTGAGCGCGAAGGCCCGGTGACAATATTCACCGTGCGCGGCAGCGCGCCATTGCGACGAAGTTTTGTCAGCACGCTTTCCAAATCACCTGAGAGATCGGCTGCCGACAAAACGACGAAATGATTATCGGGCAGGAAGGTCAGCGTCACCGGATTGTCAGCACCTGAGAGCAAGATGAGGGAGCCTGTCTCAGCCACACCGCCAAAGGCATGGCTCACGGCGTTCAGATCAGACCCATCTGAGCGGCCCGTTGAAACATCAAGGCCTGCATTGTGCCAATTAAGATCAGCAAGGCGCGCATCTTCGCCACGCTTCAGCGTGAGCGGCAGATGAGCTTCGCGCAGAAAGCGCGCGATTTCGTCTGGCACGGCTTGCGCAGTGTCGAGCACCACGACCGTTGCCGAGACGCGCGTAGCCTCAGAGATAAAAGTCGCAAGACGCGCCGCAGCACTCCCTTGTCCGCGCGCGGGGATGGGGCCGCGTGGCGTTTGTTCGAGGCGCTGTGCGACAGCGGAGCGGCGTGTCGCCTCTTGGCCTGTCACGCCAAGCGAGCGGCGAATGTTGGAAAAGATTTCATCACGCGCGCTCATCGGCTTTGCTCCTGTTGCCGCTTGCGCCATTGCGCTTGGAATGTATCGCCTTGCGGGGCTGGCAAATCGCGATAATCCGTCCAACCGCTCGCAAGTGGAAGCGAGGCAAAGCGGCCCTTATCGCGACCAAGCCAGCTCAAGGCGCGCATGGCGGTGCGTGTAGCAAAAGAATAAAGCCCCGGGTTCTTCGCGAAGAAGGCCCAGATTTTGAGGCCGAAGCGCTGCACGGATGGTGTGAGATGGCGCTCAAATTCGCGCTCACGCCAATGGCGCATCAATTTCGGCAGCGGGATTTTCACCGGGCACACGCTTTCGCAACGCCCGCAAAACGTCGAGGCATTGGGCAGATTGCCGCCCTTATCAACGCCGATGAGAGATGGAGTGAGCACAGCCCCCATCGGGCCGGGATAGACCCAACCATAAGCATGGCCGCCAATCGCGTGATAGACGGGGCAATGATTCATGCAAGCGCCGCAACGAATACAGCGCAGCATATCTTCAAACTCTGTGCCGAGCATGGCCGAGCGACCATTATCAACCAGCACAACATGATAATGGTCTGGCCCATCGGGATCATTGTCACGGCGCGGGCCTGTCGAGAGCGTCGTATAGACCGACATGTCTTGGCCAGTTGCCGAGCGCGCGAGGAGGCGCATCAGCAGGCTTGCATCTTCAAGCGTCGGGACGACTTTCTCAATCGATGCGATGACAATATGCACTTTCGGCAGCGATTGCGTGAGATCACCATTGCCTTCATTGGTCACAATGATGGACGTGCCTGTTTCCGCAATAAGGAAATTAGCCCCTGTCACGCCCACATCAGCGGCAAGAAATTTCTCGCGCAAGACGCCGCGCGCTTCAGTCAAGAGTTGTACGGGCTCTGACAGGTCGCGCGCGCTTTCCAAATGCGTATGCACGCGGCGGAAATCACCTTCCACCTGTTCTTTGGTCAGATGCACAGCAGGCGCGATAATGTGAGATGGCGTCTCACCGCGCAATTGGATGATATATTCACCAAGATCGGTTTCGACTGCCTGCATGCCAGCCGCTTCAATCGCCGCATTGAGCCCGATCTCTTCTGAGACCATGCTCTTGCCCTTGGTCACGCTTTTCGCGCCATGCGCCTTGCAAATATTGACGATGGTCTCGCAAGCTTCTGCGGAATTGCGGGCAAAATGCACTTTGCCACCCGCGGCTACGACATTGCGCTCATAAGTTTCAAGATAAAGATCGAGATTGGCGAGTACGTGATTTTTCAAGTCACGTGCAGCCTCGCGCAAAGTTTCAAATTCGGGCAGGCGTTCAACAGCCGATTGGCGCTTATAGATAAAGCCATGCTGCACATGGCCCAAGGCTTTCTGCAAGTCAGGATCATGCAAAGCCCGATGCGCATTGTCTTTGAAATCTGGTGTGGTCGGATGGAGCGTCATCGACGCACTCCCTGAGCGGCTGCAATCGGGGGCTCATCACACATGCCAGCCAAAACTTCGGCCACATGACGCACGTCAATCTCTTTGCCCTGGCGCGTGATTTTGCCCGCCATATTCATCAGGCAACCGAGATCGCCCGCGAGCAAAAGCGGCGCGCCGCTCTCGCTCACATTCGCTGTTTTCTTGGTGACAATCGCATCCGAGAGCTCGCCATATTTAGCGGCAAATGTGCCACCAAAACCGCAGCACACATCATTCTCTTTCATCTCGACGAGTTCGAGGCCTTTGACGCTTGCGAGCAATTGGCGCGGCTGGCTTTGAATATTGAGTTCGCGAAGCCCCGAGCAGGAATCGTGATAGGTGACGCGGCCTTCATAAGTCGCTTCTACTGATGTGACGTTCAAAACATCGGTCAGAAAGCTGACAAGTTCAAATGTTTTGGCGGCAAAGGCGCGTGCGCGTGTGGCGAGTTGTGGCTCGTCAAATAATTCGGGAAAATGTTTCACCATCTGCCCCGTGCAGGAGCCCGATGGCGCGACAATATAATCGCAGCCAGAAAAAGCATCCATGACTTGCAAAGCAAGGTCGCGCGCCGTGATCCGGTCGCCTGAATTGAAAGCGGGCTGGCCACAGCAGGTCTGAGGCGGGACCAGCACTTCGCAGCCAGCCTCTTCCAAAAGTTTCGCAGCCGCGAAACCGACGCTTGGGCGGAACAGGTCAACCAGGCAGGTGGCAAAAAGCCCGACGCGGGGCCGGGCAGGGGCATGGCTCAAGGTGATCTCCAAGGGCTCTCGTCTCGTAAAGCAAATTGGCTTGAGTTTTGATCAAGGGCAAGGCGACGAATGTCGCGTGAGCCATAAGAGGCACCGCATGACTGTCGCAAATTCTTTGTTTCCGACGCTGACCCCCCATCCTGAACGGGCCTCCGTTCTGGGCGAGGTTCATGCGCGCCCCTTTCATCCGCTGCCCACACCCGCCCGTTTGATCCATTTTGCCTTTATGACCGACGCTGCGGAAGCGGCGGCTGCGCGGGCGGAACTGGTTGAATTTTGCCGCGCACGGGGCCTGCACGGGCCAGATCCGGGCGCAAAACATTTTCGGCTCAGCTTGGGCGGCCAGTCCTTGCGCTTTGAGCAGCACAGCGAATTTGCCACTTATACGCTGGAAGTTCCCGGCGGGGCGGAAACGCCCTTCTTGCCCGCCGCTGGCGATCTGGCATCGGCCTTTGCCGGGCTGAAACAGCCGGGCCGCCATCTCGTCTCGGTGGATCTGCATCTTGTCAAAGCCGTGGAAGAGACGGTTCTCGATGATTTGTTTGATCCCTCCAGTCTGGCGGCGTCCACTGTGCTGGGTGGCCGCGCGGTTGTGGGCTGCGACTTTCTGCCCGTGAATGGCTTTGTGCGGATTTTGGTGATTGATCGCGGGCTCGACCCGGCTTCCGCTGGCGCTTTGGCTTTGCGCCTTTTGGAAATTGAAACCTATCGTCTGCTGGCTCTGCTGGGCCTGCCGGAAGCGCAGCGCCGCGCGCCAGATGTGGCTGAGGCAGAAGCGGCTTTGGCCTCGATTTCCTCCTCCCTTGTGGCCGGTGGTGGCTCAGATGACCATGCCTTGCTCGATCGCCTGACCGCACTTGCTGCCAAGGTCGAGGCCGAGGCGACGGCGGCGGCTTTTCGTTTTGGCGCCAGCCGCGCTTATGAGGGCATTGTCCAGCAACGCTTGGTGGCCATTGGGGAATCGCCTGTGGGCATGCGTCCGACTTTGGCCGCCTTTTTGTCGCGGCGTCTGCAGCCGGCCATGCGCACCTGCCACATGTTGCAAGAGCGTATGGGCGAATTGTCGGTCAAGCTGGCGCGCGCCTCCAACCTCTTGCGTACCCGTGTGGACGTTGAGATCGAACGACAAAATCGCGATCTTTTGACCAGTATGAATGAGCGCACCCGTATGCAATTGCGCTTGCAACAGACGGTGGAAGGCCTCTCTGTGGCGGCCATTGGCTATTATGTGGTGAGCCTTCTCTCTTATGTCTTTAAAGCCGCGCATGAGACGGGGCTTATGAAAATGGAGCCGGGCGTGGCCGCAGCGATCAGTGTGCCTGTGGCCCTTCTGGCCATTTGGCTCATTGTGCGCCGGATCCGCCGCCGCCATCTCGACTGAACGTGATGGATTTCTGACCCGACCGCGACACATGTCGCAGTGTCGTTTGTCTGTGCATCGTCTATGATGGGCATCAGCAAACACGAACGGGCGGAAACTCATGTCCATTCCCTTCCCCTTGCCGGACGAGGCCATTCTGGCGCGCCGGGACGAAATTTTGAGCGGTCTGGCGCCGCTCTTGCCGCCTGAGGCTTTGATCACCTCAGAAGATGAGCGCCGCGCTTTCGAGACGGATGCTTTCACCGCCTATCGTCATATTCCACTCGCTGTTGCACTCCCCACGAGTACGGAAGAAGTCTCGGCTGTTTTGCGCTATTGCCATGAACAGGGCGTGAAAGTCGTGGCGCGCGGGGCTGGCACATCTTTATCAGGCGGTGCGATCCCACAACCTGATGCGATTGTGCTCGGCCTGTCCAAACTCAATCGCATTCTTGATGTGAATTTTCCAAACCGCACCGCGCGTGTGCAGGCGGGCGTCACCAATTTGTCGATCACGGAAGCTGTTTCGGCGGAAGGCTTTTTCTATGCGCCTGATCCGTCCTCGCAATTGGCCTGCACGATTGGCGGCAATATCGGCATGAATTCAGGCGGTGCGCATTGTCTCAAATATGGCGTCACCACCAATAATGTTTTGGGCGTGCGCGTTGTGCAGATGGATGGCACGATTCTCGACTTCGGTGGCGAAGCGATGGATGCGCCAGGCTATGATTTGCTGGGTCT
>CAWUNF010000014.1:0-12593 GCA_963923195.1 uncultured Hyphomicrobiales bacterium
ATAACGCCGGATGGTCGTGAGGGCTGGAAACAGCATTTTCTGCGCAAGGGCTATACGGTCTATGTGATTGACCATGCCGGGCGCGCGCGTTCGGGCTGGAATCCAGAATCTATCAATCAAGCGCAGACCAAAAATGATGCGAGCCTCATTCCCAAGGGCGGCATTATTCAATTCACTTATGAACGCGCTTGGAGTGTCTTTCGCTTTGGTCCCAAGCCGGATGAATGGTGGCCAGATTCCAAATTTCCGCAAAAATATCTCGATCAATATATGGCGCAGCTTGTGCCCAATACGGAAGTGACGCTGAAACAGCCGCAAAAGACCGTGCAAGCTTTGGTCGCGCTGCTGGATAAGATTGGTCCTGCAATGGTCATGGTCCATTCGCAATCAGGAACCTATGGCACGCAGACAGCCCTTGCCCGTCCTGATCTTGTGAAAACTTTGATCAGCGTGGAGGGCCGCTCTGGCTGTGGCCTCTCCCCAGAACAAGCCAAAACCATGACGCGTTTGGCTTGGTTGAATGTGGCTGGCGATCACGGCTGGAATGGTGAAGAGGAATGCCGCAAGGCGGCCGCGCAAGTGGCAAGCCTTGGCGGCAAGAGCGCCTTTATGGCGACTTATGAAAAAGGTGTGCGCGGTAATACGCATATGATGATGATGGATGTGAACAATCTCCAAGTGGCGGATTGGATTTTGGAATGGATTGAAAAGAACACCGCAAAGGTGCAGCGCGCGGCAAAATAAGTTGTGCGTGTCCAATCAAGGGGGAATGAATGTTGCGCGCGATCATCAAAAGTCTTGCCCTATCTGCAGGGCTTCTCTTCGCTGGGACAGCGCTCGCCATCACGGGCGATAAGGCGGAATTCGTCAAATTGGCGGATGATGTCTATGCCTATGTGGGCAAGAAGAATGATGCCAATGCAATGGTCATTGTCACCAACCAAGGCGTTGTTCTGGTCGATACGGGCAATAGCCAGCCAGACACGCGCGACATTGCTGAAAAAATCAAATCCGTCACCAATCAACCTGTGCGCTATGTCGTGATCAGCCAATATCACGGCGATCATTTTGGCGGCTCGCCTTTCTTCATGCCCGCGACTGTGATCGTGCATGATAAAGTGGCGAAAGAAATTGCCGCGATGAAATCCTATCAGATCAAATCTTGGCGCAAGCGTTTTCCTGAGCGCACAGCAGCGCTCGAGGGTCTCGCACCCATTGATATGGTCATGAGCTTTTCAGATCGTATGACGCTGAACCTTGGCGGCAAGCGCATTGAGCTCATCTATGTCGAGGACACTTATAATACGGGCGATGTGGCGGTCTGGTTGCCAGATGTTGGCGTCATGCATGGCTCTTTTGCCGCCTATCGGGATCGCCATCCCGACATTCGCCCTGATTATAGCCACGGCACAACAATCACCATGCTCAAACAATTAGAAGCCTTGCTGGCTTTAAAGCCGCGCGTGGTCGTGCCCTCACATGGGCCGCTCGGCACGGTGAGCGATTTGCAGATCATGGTCGATTATATTCTGCTCGCGCGGCAGAAAGTGCGTGTCATGATGTCAGAGGGTCAAACGCTGCCGCAGATCATCAAAAATTTTCACATGAATGAATTTAAGGATTGGGACCGCGCCACCCATTTCGATTGGATGGCAGAAACAATCCATCGTGAATTATCTGGCCAAGGCCCGATCCTCGTGACCATCAAAGAATTGTCGGCAGAGGGTGAGCTCACCCGCGTGGTGGAAGCAGGCCGCAATCTCACGGTGAAGACGGCCAAGGGCGAGGAGATTCGCCTGCGCATCACCTCTGACACCAATATTGAAGGGGCGGCGGATCGCACGCGGCTTGCGCTCGGCATGAAGGCGCGCGTTCTCTACAAGGAGCCGGAGGATTTCAATCCAGCTCTGGGCTATGATGTCATTGAGCTTGAGGTCGTGCCCCGCTAGCGGCGCCCAAAACACCTAGCGGCTCTGTGACTTGCTCTGGAGCGCAAGAATCGACAATCTGCCCCCTGATCTGGAGCCAGCCAATTCTGGACCAAACTTCGGACGTGAGGGGGGATTATGAAACGTTCTTGGACATCTCTGGCCGCACTGATGGGCGCTGGCCTTCTGGCCTTGACCTTTGCCACTTTGGCGCAGGCGCAAGCACCCGCTTGGCCGACTAAGCCTGTCAAATTCGTTGTGCCTTTTGCCCCCGGTGCTGGGGCTGATATTGGCGCGCGTTTGGCGGCTGACGCGCTCTCGCGCAAGTGGAACCAATCCGTCGTTGTTGAAAATCGTCCCGGTGGCGACAGCCTCATCGCCATTCGCGCGGTGGTGAATGACAATGATGATCATCAATTACTCTTCACACCGACGGGTAATTTCACGCCTCATCCCTATCGCCACGAAAAGCTTGGCTATGTGCGTGAGCGCGATTTGCTCCCCATTGCACGCTTCTCCAACACGATCCTTGCAGTGGGCGTCTCAGACCAGAGCGGCATTAAATCGCTGCAAGAATTGGTTGATGTCGCGCGCAAGCGTCCGGGTGAATTGAATGTCATGACTGTGCCGGGCATTACTGATCTGGTCTGGGATAATTTCACCACGGCGCTTGGCTTGAAGATCCAGAAAGTGAGCTTCAATAATCTGGGCCAAGGCGCGTCAGAAATGGCGGCGGGACGCATTCAAGTCGTGATGTCGGCCTATGCAATCATGCAGCCGGTCATTGGCAATGGTGCAAAAGTCTTGGCGGTGAACAGCCGCACGCGTGCATCTGCTTTGCCGAATGTGCCAACGGCGATTGAAGAGGGCATTCCCTCGTTGCAGCTCGAAGGTCTTGTGGGTCTCTTTGGCCCCAAAAGCATGAGCGCGGCTTTGCGCAAGCGCATTGGTGAAGATGTGGCCGAAGTGGCGCGTCTGCCCAATACGGCTGAGCGGCTTGTGGCCAGCGCGCAAACGCCAAATCCGGGCGGGGCAGAAGAATTCGCCAAGGATATTGCCGAGCAAGAAAAGCAAGTGGCGGAAATCGCCGCGCGCGTTGGGCTGAAGAAGCTCGATTAAAACTTTGCCCTTTCCGTGTCGCTGGCCTTAGACCAGCGGCACGGTGAGCGGATTGTAAGAATAAAGCCATTGATTGCGCTCAGCGCCTTCATCACGCTTGGCAAAGGCGGCGCGAATTTCAGCTTCGCTGTGCAAATGAAAGAGCGTGCGATTGGCGGTGGATTGCCGCACAATGCGCGCCGTGCGCTCAATGCGATTGCGCTGGTAGAGATCAAGCGCTTGCGCATCATCTTCACACATGGATAAAGCGCGCGTTAGCACCGCACCATCTTCCACGGCCATAACGGCACCTTGCGCCAGATAGGGCAGGGTAGCGTGGCAGGAATCGCCCAAAAGCGTTACCCGTTTCGTGCTCCAATCCATGAGAGGATCGCGATTGAACAAGGACCAGCGATAGCATTGGTCTTTATCGGCCGTGTCAATGATCGTCTGAATGATGGGGTGCCAGCCTGCATAATCAGCTTTGAGCTGATCCCAGGGCCGCTTCAGCGTCCAAGATTCTTCGGCCACATCATCAGTCTCAACCAAGCCCACAAAATTGAGCAATGTGCCGGCACGCAAATAATAGCAGACCACATGCCCGCCCGGTCCCATAAAGACCGACATGACTTGCGGCAACAGATTGGGCGGTAATTTTTCGGTTGGAATGACAAGCCGCCAAGCCGCGTCACCCGTATAAGTCGGCGTGGAGGCGCCCGACATTTGCGCACGCACGATAGAGCGAATGCCATCTGCCCCAATCAAAAGATCACCGCGCGCCGATGTGCCATCGGCAAAATGCAGGCTCACATGATCATCGGCTTCCACATAATGCGTGGCGCGCTTGTTGAGCTGCACCACACCTGCGCGCATCTCCAAAGCTTTGCGCGCCAAGATTTCGTGAAAATCCGCGCGATGCAATTGCGTATAGGGCGCGCCATTGGCGGCCTCATGGGCTTCTGCCAGAGGGAAGCGCTGGATTTCTTCACCCGTATCATGCAGGCGAAACACGTAAGCACCGGGGCGCACGCCCACGCGGTCAATTTCAGGCCCAAGGCCAAGGTCACGCAAAACATGTTGCGCATTGGCGCTGATCTGGATGCCTGCGCCCACTTCCCCCATTTGCGCCGATTGTTCAAAAACCTCGACCTCATGGCCGGCTTTCATCAAGCAGCAGGCGGTGGCAAGGCCGCCCAGACCTGCTCCATTGATGAGGATTTTGCGCTTTTTCATCAGATCATGAAACCTCTCGAAACTGGCGCTTATCTAGCGCGGTTCCGAGAGGTTTGAAAGGTGGCGGAGGTGCACGCTCACGTTACTCTTTCAGCTTTTTCACAAGCCAAGGCGTGACGATTTGCGCCTTAATATCTTCCGAGCCGATTTTATTGTCAGAGCCCATATGGCGCCCTTCTGGATTGATCCAGGCCTCTTTGGGCGCGCCGGGCACGGTTTGTGCAACCAGATGCAGATCAGCAATCGGCACTTGCGTATCTTTCGCGCCATTGACGACCAGCAATTGCGTGGAGGGCTTGTCTAAAACGCCAAGCGTTTTGAGCGAGAGTTTAGGCCCATAGGCCAAAAAAGCATCTAAGCCTTCAACGCCATAAATCATGGAGCGGGCGGGCAGAAGATCCATGAGATATTCAGGTGTCTTTAAGGCAATCGTCTGCCATTCAGGCTGGAAATAATGATGGGCCGGCAAGCCCTGCGCCACAACGGCTTTGAGGCGTGCGCGCTCGACAATGGACATTTTGACAGCCCAATAGCCGCTCCAACTGCCGCCGTAAAAGCCCAAGCGCTTTGCATCAATTTCAGGGCGCTGGCTGAGATAATCCAAAGCGGCTGAAAACATGCGCTCAGAATTCACATCCACTTTGATCGGCGCCTGACCTGTGCCGGGCATATCGGTGACGAAAATGCCAATGCCTTCATCGAGCAAATCTTCATTGCGCTCGGCCCATTCTTCTTTGCGGGAATCAAGCGCTGTGGCGAAATAGACGAGCGGCACTTTTTTGCCTTCAGCCTTAGGCAAGCGCAGATAGCCTACAATTTCTTTTCCCTCGAAAGGAATGCGCACGACTTCCAATTTGGGGGTTAGGAATTTTGCGTAAGCCAAAAAGGATTCGACACCACGCTCATAGGCTTTTTGCTTTTGCGGCGAATTATTCGTCGGGTAATGGGCGATTTTAAACAAGCGATAGGCCGCAAGATAGGATTCGCGTGCCGCTTCAATCTTGCCTTCGGCTTCTGCTTTGCGGCCTTCCGCAAAATGCCGCTCAGCCGGGATCATAAAGCCCTTGGCCCAATCATCACGATCCATTGTTTGAATGGCTGCGACAGCTTCGCGAATATCTTTGCCCTCGACTTTGACAGCGGGGCTTCGCTGCGGCTTCTTTTCAGCGCGATCAATAATTTCCTGCTTCAGCTCTTGAAGCGAGCGGACAGTGACTTGATCAATGGCAAAAGCCGAAGATGTCAGGCCGATCACAAGACCAAGTGACAGGCTCACTTTGTAAAAATGGCGTTTGGTCAACATGAAAAATCCCCCATGTTTTGAATTTTATTCCCCAGCAATTTCGCGCGCTGCCGCAATGATGCGCGGCGGTGTTGCATAAATTTCGGCAATGCGTTTTTCCAGATAAGGACCATCATCTGGTCCCACAATCAGCTTTTGTTTTTCCGCATCAGCCAAAAATTCCTTGTCCTTCATGGTTGTGTTGAAGGCAAAGCGCAGCGCCTCAATCAAATAGGCTGGTACTTGTTTGGAGGCGACAAAGGGACGACCAATTTCAGCCCCAGACAGCAAGAGGCGCAATGTCTCTTTTTTCTCAGGGTCTTTCAGCATGTCAAAAGCCCAAGGAATCTGGGGCGACATGCCGGGCCCGAGATTTTTTGAAAAGCGCAGATGAATATCAATCTTTTGATCGCGCAACCAATCTTCCGGCATGCTGGTCCATGAGCCGCAATCGCCATCCAATTCGCCGCTTTCTATCGCGAGCTTCTTGTCGGCTGAGCCCGGATAGCCCTGCACCATGCGCAATTTAATGCCAAACAACACTTGCAAGATGCGGTCATCAATATAGGCCGATGTCCCAACACCCGTATTGCCGAAGGCGAGCTTTTCCGCATTCAAAAAAGCATCAAATGTTTTGATCTTGCGTGCGCCCCATGTGAAGCAAACACGAATATCCTCGGCAATATTTCCAATCCAAGCGAATTGACGAAAATCAATTGGATTGCGTGTGGGAGATGTGAGAGAGCCAGTGATGAGGCCGGGATTAAATGTCACCATCACCGTGCCATCGGTCGGTGCGCCGGCATCCAAAAATTGCAGCGCTTTGAGACTGGCTGCACCCGGCATGTTTTGAACAAGCGTTGCAGGATTGCCCGCAATATATTTGTTCACATGGCGCGCGAAGAGGCGACCATATTGGTCATAGCCCCCGCCGGATGAAAATCCGACGACAATGCGCACCGTTTTGCCCTTGTAGAAACTTGCCGCATCCTGTGCTTGCGCCGCACGCCCGCTGACCAATGCAAGCGCCAATCCCAAAAGCATCCAGAATTTCATGGGTGCCCCTCCCCCTGCTGCCTTTCGGCTTGTTTTGATTCATCATGAGTTTTTTGGGACGCTTCGCAAGACCACCTGCTTCATGTTGCGGCACAGCAAAGATATTGCTTCGCACATGCGACAAAAGGCTGAGGCTTTACGGAATTAAGCGAAAGAGCGCCCGCCACCTCGACTATTTTTCTCAACTTGTGAGAAAGCGGTAATTATCCGCTGGCTGGCAAGGCGCGTTTGGCATCAGCCATTGCCATCGTGCTTTGACAGGCCCTCTTTTCTGGATCAGCATCTTAAAAAACAATCTAGGGAGAAGGATATGGACGACGCGAAGAATGCCGTTCAAGCGGTCGGCGTCATGGGGGAACCCTATATTTTTTCCATGCGCAATTTGCCGCTGTTAGAGCAGGGGACGACTTACGATTCCCTCGCCACCGCGCCCAATTTGTGGCTCAGCATTAAAGTCTATGCGAGCGGTGGTGAAAATGCGCTTCATGCGCATCGTGCGGAAGACCATGCTTTCATTGTTTTGCAGGGCGAAGCGACGTTCACCTTTGGCGATGGGTCGCAGCGCAAAGTGGGCCAGCACCAAGGTGTGATGCTGCCGCGCAATGTCGCTTATAAATTCGAAGCCGACCCGCAGCAGAATCTTGTTTTGCTGCGCGTGGGTGGCGGCCAGCGTGAGATAGAAGGATTGGGCGAGCTCAATCCCTATGGCACGCCGAAGGAAATTGCCCGTCAGACGGTCTTTAGCGATGGTTCTGAAAAGATTGGTAATGATCCGCGCAATGGCGAGACATCGAAAAAGAGGATTTACGCCGAAGGAAAATTCTTCGCGCCGCATCCCTAATCAGATCGCATCAGAACAAAAGATAAAAAAGAAAATTTTGGGAGGATTCCATGCCTGAATTGCCCGTCGAAGCCTCAAAATTCGCTGGCATGTCGGAAGAGCAGCAGCGCACATTTCCGCGCCGCACGGTGATTGGCGAGCATCTGACCGATGCGCAAATGGCTGCCATGCCGCAAATGATCTCAACCGATTCTCACGTCATGGAGCCGGAAGAATTGTGGCGCGAATTGCCCAAGGACATGCAGGAGAAACTCCCCAAAGTCCCCTTCCGTAATTCGCCGCCCGGTGCCACTGATCCGCATTTGCGTTTGCAAGATCAGAATACAGATGGCGTGGCCGCCGAAATTCTCTTTCCCAATTATGGCATGGCGCTGTTTGGGATGGATGATATTCCAACCCAAGAGCAAGCTTTCAAACTCTATAATGATTGGATGCATGACTTTTGCCAGACTGACCCGAAGCGTCTTTATGGCTCACCGCTGATCTCTGTTTATGACATCAAAGGTGCGGTGAAAGAATTTCATCGTGGTCTGAATATGGGCCTTAAAGGCTGCATGGTTTGGCAAGTGCCTGATCCGCGCCTGCCCTTCACCTCGGATCATTATGAGCCGCTTTGGGCGGCGGCGGCTGAGGCCAAAGCGCCGATCATTTGTCATATTTTGACGGGCCATTCCTATATTAAGGGTGGACAAAAGGGCGGCGTCTTGGGGCTGAAAGATGCCACCAATGTCAAAACCAATGATTCCGCCAATACGCTTTTCGATTTCATCTTCTCAGGCGTGTTTGATCGCTATCCCGATCTCAAACTCCTGATGGCGGAAAGCGAGATTGGTTGGCTGCCCTTCATGTTGCAGCAATGGGATTATTATTTCGAGCGCTTCCGCAAGGATCGCCCGATGCCAATCAAGCGCAAGCCCTCTGAAATTTTTGAAGAACATGTCTATGGCACATTCTTGGAAGATTATGTCGGCACGCGCTTCTTCCCCTGGTGGGGGGAGAAGAATTGCATGTGGTCAAATGATTATCCGCATTTCAACATGACCTTCCCGCATTCGCGGCAGGTGGTTGAATATCATCTGAAAGGCCTTTCAGATGAGAAGCGTAAGCGTTTGACACGCGACAATGCCATCAAGCTCTTTAATCTCGACCTCTGAGGGGAGAGGGACGAGAGCTTGATCTTTCCGCCTGATTTTGAGCGATAAGGGGAGACGCTCATGCGACGGCTTACAGCATTTGCTTTATTCAGCAGTCTTCTGGCTTTGCCCGCGCAAGCGGATACGCCAGATGCCGATTTCTTTGCGGGTAAAAACATCACCGTTTTGATCGGCTATGCCGCAGGTGGGACCTATGATGCGACCGCGCGCTTGCTGTCGCGTCACATGGGCCATCACATACCGGGCCATCCGATGATGCTGCCGCAGAATCTTCCAGGTTCTGGTGGCATTAAAACCATTCTCAATCTCTATACAGTGGCGCCGCGCGACGGCACGACATTGGGAATGCTCTCGCGCAGCTATCCATTAGAGCCAGCCTTTAATCCGCAATCGGCGAAATATGATCCGCGCCAATTCATTCCCATTGGCAGCACATCGAAAGAAGTGTCTGTCGGTGTCGTCTGGCACACGAAGAAAATCACTTCGGTGAAAGATCTCTACACACGCGAGATCACGACGGGAGCGACAGGGGCCACCGATGATACGGGGCGCTTTCCAACACTCTTCACCAATCTGACAGGCGCCAAGGTCAAAGTCATCACCGGCTATCCGGGCGGTAATGATGTGACGATGGCGATGGAAAAGGGCGAAGTGGATGCGCGCTTTGGCTGGTCATGGGGCTCGCTGAAGAGCCGTTCGCGTCCGTGGTTGGATGAAAAGAAGGTCAATATCATCGTGCAAATGGGGCTCGAAAAAGCCGTCGATTTGCCAGATGTGCCGCTCATTATGGATTTTGCGAAAAATGAGACAGACCGCAAAGCGCTGGAATTTCTCTTCACGCCGCAAGTGACCGCTTGGCCGCTGGTGGCCCCGCCCAATGTGCCGGAGGCGCGTGTGAAAATGCTGCGTGAGGCGTTCATGCAGACCATGAAAGACCCAGCCTTTTTAGCCGAAGCCCAAAAGCTCAGCATTGAGGTTGATCCTGTGCCGGGTGAAAAAATGCAGGAATTGGTGGCGCGCATTGCAGGGTTTGAACGCCCTGTCATTGATCGCGCGCTCGAATTGACGGTTGTGAAGTAGACAGCGGAACAATCCGCGGATCACAAGGGAGGATGTCATGCAGCATGTCTTGGATATGCGAGTCGTGAAAATGCCAGCTGGATGCGGGGCCTTTATTGAAGGCGTTGATTTGTCTCGTGACATGACGGCCGAAGAATTCGCCTTTGTGAAAAAGGCATGGGATGAAAATCTTGTTCTCGTTTTCCGCGGTCAGAATATTTCTGAAGAAGCGCAATTGCGCTTTGCCTCACGCTTTGGCCCTTTGGGTGATCGCAAAATTGCCCCTGATAAGCTGAAAGAGCGTGCGGAAGGCGTGAAGCAAATCAATCCGAAAATTCTGCTTGTCAGCAATATAAAAGAAGATGGCAAGCCGATTGGCGCCTTTGGTGATGGCGAAATGTGGTTCCATATTGATTCTGGCTATTCGTCAAAGCCCTATCTCTACACATTCATCTATGGCGTGGTTCTGCCATCCACCGGCGGCAATACGCTCTTCTCCAATATGTATAAGGCGGCGGAAGCTGTGCCTGCCAAATTGCGTGAGCGGCTCAAAGGCCGCAAGGCGCTACATATTCATGAATATAAGCGTGCAGAAAAAGTGGATCTGTCGGCTGATATCAGCGGCGTGCCGCATTTCTGGCATCCCGTTTTTATCAAACATCCATCGACGGGCAAAGAATCGCTTTTCGTGGATCGTTTGATGACGCAAGCCATTGAAGGTCTCGATCCGGCAGAAAGCGATGACATTCTGGCGCAACTCTATGAAATTGGTGAGCGCAAAGAATTCATCTACGAGCATGTTTGGCAGCTCAATGATTTTGTCATGTGGGACAATCTAGCCACCATTCATGCGCGCACATGGTTCCCGCCAGAAGAACAGCGCTTGCTGCGCCGTTGCACGGTCGAAGGTTCAGGCGTTTCGGCTTAAGGAGACAAAGAAAATGGCCTCACAACGCATGCCTGCTTTGCAGAGTTTCATTGATGATCTGCGCGGCATTTGGGCGTCTGATCCCGATATTGGCTCTTGCATGGAAAAGGCAAAGCCGCTGCTGGAAAAGCTCGTGCAGAATAAAGATTTGCAAGAGCGCTCTGTCGATTGGCCCTCGACAGAGGGACGCAAGAACCTTCTGCTTTATGTCGATGAGCAATATGAATTTGCCATCAATGCTGTCGTGCGCGTGCCCGGCCGCAAAGGTTCCGTGCATGATCATGCCCATGCATGGGTTCTCTATGGCGTGCTTTGCGGAACGGAATCGCTGGAGCGCTATGAGCGCATTGATGACCGCTCGCGCGATGATTTTGCACAAGTGCGCATGACATCTGTCAGCGTGGGCTCGCCCGGCAAAGTCGATTTGGTGCCCCCGTTTGACATTCATGCCGAGCAGGGCGGGCCAGATCGTTCGGTCGCCATCATTCTGCGTTCCACCAAACTCGGCGATATTACGCAGCGCCAATATGATCCGGTCACGGGTGAAGTGCGCCCGGGTCCTGGACCTACACAAATTCCATTTGAATTGACGGTCTAAACATCCGTCTGCTTGCAATGACATTTTGAGGGGAATGCCATGCGTGCATCCGGTCTGTTACTTGCATTTCTGGCGAGCCTGACGGCAGCGCCCCAATTGGGGCACGCACAAGGTGAAGTTAAGCCTGTGACCATTGTCGTTGGTTTTTCACCAGGTGGTGGCTATGACATGTATGCGCGCACTTTAGCGCGTCATTACGGTCGCTTTCTGCCGGGTGAGCCGAAAGTGGTTGTGCAAAATATGCCGGGTGCATCCGGTTTGAAATCGGTGACATGGCTCGACAATGGCGCGCCACGCGATGGTTCAACCATTGCTGCTTTTAATCCGGGCCTGATTACAGAATCCGTCACTGATGCGGCAAAAATCCAATTTAAATTTACGGATGTCGCATGGGTTGGATCCATCTCGCGCGACTATCGCATTTGCTATTCATGGAATGGCACAGGCGTTAAAGATTTCGAAGGTTGGCTGAAGCGCAAACAGGTGGCGATGGGCGCACCTGCGCCCGGTTCATCAGCCTATGTCAATGCTGCCATGATGAAGAACCTGCTTGGCGTGCCGATCCATCACGTGCTTGGCTATCCAGGCAGCGCAGAAGAGCGTCTGGCCATTGAGCGGGGCGAATTGGATGGCGGTTGTGGGGCTTGGAGCAGCAATCCGCCCGATTGGGTGAAGCAGAAAAAGATCACGCCGATTGTTTCTTTCACCAAGCCGCCGATCCCCAATCTCGACATGCCGGTGCCTTTCTTCCGCGATTTGGCGAAAAATGACGAAGATAAAAAGCTCTTCGATCTTTTGACGATTCCAGATGCTGTGGGGCGGCCTTACATTGTGTCAAAAGCCGTGCCGAAAGATCGGCTCGATATTCTGCGCAAAGGCTTTGATGCCGCCATGAAGGATAAGGATTTTGTCGAAGATGCCCTGCGCCTTGATCTCACGGTGAGCCCATTAACGGGCCAAGAATCCCATGATCTCGTGGCGCAAGTTTATTCGATCGATGCGCATATGGTGGAGCGTATGCGCAAGATTGCCCATTAGGGCGGGCTCAGGTCAGAGCTGATAAATATAAGCGGCAGAAATGCCATGTTTGCGGGCGAGTTCCGCAACGGATGTGCCTTTCTTCCGTTCAGTGAGCAGCATTTTACGGAATGCGGCCAGCTCTTTGCCTGAGCGACGGATACGCTTGCTGCGTGGCGCTGCGCTGTCGCGCGGCTCTTTGGCAGGGCGCCCACGCTTTGGGGCGGGGCTTTCAGCAATAATTTTCTCAGCAATAGCAATGAGTTTCCGCAACTGGGCCACTTCTTTTGCAGACAGGGACATGACGCCTCTCAAATAACGATAATAAAACCTGATATAACAAGAAACTTTTATAACACAAGTTTCCTGTCTCTTATACACATCTCCGAGCCCACGAGA
>CAWUNF010000015.1:0-12574 GCA_963923195.1 uncultured Hyphomicrobiales bacterium
TCTTGCAGGCCAAGTGAAAGATGGTGACGTGGTTCACATCACCGGAAGCACGACCGGCTTATTGCTCAATGGCGAGATGGTTGAAAGCACTATGCGAACGCCCGAACGCAATGCGGATGGCTCGATTGTGCCTTTTCCAAAAGGCAAATTGAACTGAACAAAAAGGCGGGATCATAAATCCCGCCTTTTTTCATGAGCGCTCGTCCACAATGCGCACAAGATCACGCATGATCGAATTCAGCTCATAATTTTTAGGCGTATAGACAGCCGCCACACCTTCGCTGAGCAAAGTCGCTTCATCTTCAGGCGGAATAATACCGCCGACCACGAGCGGAATTTGCGTGAGCCCCTCATCCTTCATGCGTTTGGCGACATCGCGCACCAATTGAACATGCGAGCCGGAGAGAATGGAAAGCCCGATGCAATGCACATGATCTTTGCGTGCGGCTTCGACAATTTCAGCGGGCGTGAGACGGATGCCTTCATAAACAACATCCATGCCTGCATCACGCGCACGCACAGCAATTTGTTCCGCGCCATTGGAATGGCCATCAAGACCGGGCTTGCCCACCAGAAATTTCAAGCGGCGACCAAGCTTTTGCGACACGCGCTCAACTTGTGCGCGCACATCATCCAATTCGCCGCCAATTTGACGCGCTGACGTGCCAACGCCTGTGGGTGCGCGATATTCACCAAATGCACCACGCAAAACCGCGCCCCATTCGCCCGTAGTGACGCCTGCTTTGGCGGCTGCGATAGAGGGCTCCATAATATTCGTGCCTTCAGCGGCCGCGCGGCGCAAATCACTCAGCGCCTTTTCAACGGCCTTGGCATCACGTTGCGCGCGCCAAGCCTGCAACCGCGCAATCTGATCAGCTTCCACATGATCTGGCACAACCATAATCGCGCTATTGCCGGTTGTGAGTGGTGACGGTTCGCTTTCAATAAAACGGTTCACACCAACAACCGTCTGCTCACCTCGTTCAATGGATTCCAAGCGGCGTGTGTTGGATTCAACCAGGCGCGACTTCAAATAGCCGCTTTCAACAGCCGCAATAGCGCCACCTATTTTTTCAATCTCAGCTAATTCAGCGCGTGCTTGCGCTTTTAACTCTTCAACCTTACGGGTGATCTCATGACTACCATCAAAGAGATCGCCATATTCCAAGAGATCGGTTTCATAGGCCATGATCTGTTGAATGCGCAAAGACCATTGCTGATCAAATGGACGTGGTAATCCCAGTGCTTCATTCCAAGCTGGCAATTGCACGGCACGCGCGCGCGCATTTTTAGACAGAACAACAGCCAGCATTTCAATCAAAATACGATAGACATTATTCTCTGGCTGCTGCTCGGTCAGGCCCAGAGAATTGACCTGCACGCCATAGCGGAAACGACGATATTTCTCATCTTCAATGCCGTAACGTTTGTGCGTAATCTCATCCCATAATTCAGTAAAAGCCCTCATTTTGCAGAGCTCTGTGACAAAGCGCATGCCTGCATTCACAAAGAAGGAAATGCGGCCAACTACTTCACCTAAATCTTTTGGATTGAGATCACCTGACGCTTTCACACTATCGAGAACCGCAATGGCGGTGGCAAGCGCATAGCTTAATTCTTGAACCGGCGTCGCGCCTGCTTCCTGCAAATGATAGGAGCAGACATTCATTGGATTCCACTTCGGAACATTTTTCGTCGTGAAGAGGATCATGTCACGCGTGAGGCGCATGGATGGACCTGGCGGAAAGACATAAGTTCCGCGCGACAAATATTCTTTGATAATGTCGTTTTGTGTTGTGCCTTGCAGCGCGCTGCGTGGCGCGCCCTGTTCATCGGCAGCGGCAATATAGAGAGCCATCAGCCACGGTGCCGTGGCATTGATGGTCATGGATGTGTTCATCTCAGCAATAGGGATTGCGTCAAACAAAGTGCGCATATCGCCAAGGTGACAGATCGGCACGCCGACCTTGCCGACCTCACCGCGTGCCAGAACATGATCGGAATCATAGCCCGTCTGGGTCGGTAGATCGAAAGCAACGGAAAGGCCCGTCTGGCCTTTGGCGAGATTGGTTCGATACAGGCGATTGGAATCGGCCGCCGTGGAATGACCGGCATAAGTCCGAAATATCCAGGGTTTATCAGGCTTTGAGGCTCCGGCGGACATCTGGCAGCTCCTCGGGTGACCTTTCGGGTCCTAGATGGATCGGTGATGTTGCAGAGCAACAAAGCCAATTAAGCCCTTTTCTCACGACAAAGTCATGCCTTTGGATCATCCAAAGGCCCGAAACCTTAGTAGTATGGTGCAGCGCAACATCCGCGCTAACATTCCCCGCCTTGGCTCGGAGGAGACGGCAATATGGCTGGTTCAGAACAGACGGGCGGAGCCGCTGCGCCGCTGAAGGATCTTTACGATATTGGTGAAATCCCGCCGCTTGGCCATGTCCCGGCCAAAATGCATGCGTGGACGATCCGCAAAGAGCGCCACGGGCCGCCAGAAAGCTCCATGCAATTGGAAGTCGTCCCAACATGGACGCTCGACAGTCATGATGTGCTTGTTCTCGTGATGGCCGCTGGCGTCAATTACAATGGCGTCTGGGCGGCATTGGGAGAGCCTATCTCGCCGCTTGATGGCCATAAGCTGCCCTATCATATCGCGGGTTCTGATGCGGCTGGGATTGTTTGGGCTGTCGGCTCAAAAGTCACCCGCTGGAAAGTGGGCGATGAAGTCGTCGTTCATTGCAATCAAGACGATGGCGATGATGAAGAATGCAATGGCGGCGATCCGATGTTTTCTTCAAGCCAGCGGATCTGGGGTTATGAAACGCCAGACGGTTCCTTCGCGCAATTTTGTCGCGTGCAAGATCGCCAACTGATGAAGCGCCCCAAACATTTAAGTTGGGAAGAAAGCGCCTCTTACACACTCACACTGGCAACCGCCTATCGTATGCTCTTCGGTCATGAGCCGCATCGCCTCAAGCCCGGCGATAATGTGCTTGTCTGGGGCGCATCAGGCGGTCTTGGTGTGTTTGCTGTTCAGCTTTGTGCAGCAGCAGGAGCTAATGCCATTGGTGTTATTTCCGATGAAACTAAGCGTGATTTTGTTATGTCGCTTGGTGCGCGCGGCGTGCTTAATCGCAAAGACTTCAATTGCTGGGGTCAATTGCCGAAAGTGAATTCGCCCGAATATATTGCTTTCATGGCGGAATCTCGCAAATTCGGCAAAGCCATCTGGGATATTACTGGTCGCAAAGATGTCGATATTGTTTTCGAACATCCGGGCGAACAAACCTTCCCCGTATCCTGCTTTGTAGCCAAGCGTGGCGGCATGATTGTCTTTTGCGCGGGCACAACAGGTTTTAATCTCACCTTCGATGCACGCTTTGTGTGGATGCGCCAAAAGCGCATTCAAGGCTCACATTTTGCGCATTTGAAACAGGCAGCAGCCGCCAATCAATTCGTTATTGATCGACGTATTGATCCTTGCATGGGTGAAATTTTCCCGTGGGACAAAATCCCTGCGGCGCATACGAAAATGTGGAAGAACCAACATGCGCCTGGCAATATGGCTGTGTTGGTCAATTCACCCAAGCCCGGCTTGAAAACGCTCGATGATGTGATTGAAGCATCTGCGTCAAAGTAAAACGCGCGCCGTGACACGTATAAAAAATATGTCATGGCTCGACATCGTTTCAGCCTGAGCCTATGAAATATTCAACATGGGCTCAGGCAAAGACGACACGTCAATCTTGGTGACTTTTATCATTCCCGCGGCCTTTGTTTTGATCTGGTCGACGGGATGGATTGTCGCGCGTTTCATTTCTGAAGATTCAGACGTGCTAACCATGCTGGTCTTGCGCTATGCCTGCGCCAGTCTTTTGCTGGCTGTTTTTGCCGCAGCATCACGGGCACAATGGCCCCAAACAGGCAGCGACTGGGGACATGCACTTTTCTCCGGCATGCTTATTCATGGCTTTTATCTAGCGGGCGTCTGGTGGGCTGTGGGTCACGGCATACCGGCGTCCATCTCGGCTTTGCTAGCTGCCTTGCAACCTATTTTTACCGCCATTTTAGCGCCCCGCTTGGCGGGTGAGCGGATCAGCCTGTTGCAATGGAGCGGGATCGGCCTTGGCTTTGCTGGCATTGTCATGGTGCTCACGCCCAAACTGACATCCGTGGACACGAGCCAGCTCTCCGGCATGACCTGGCTCTTGCTGATCAATACCGGCGGCATGTTGTCGCTGACACTTGGAACTTTTTATCAAAAGCGCTTTCTGCATAGCGGCGATTTGCGCAGCGTGACCGCCCTTCAATTTGTCGGTGCCGCCCTTGTGACTTTGCCTGCCGCCCTCATCTTCGAAGATCAGCGGATTGGCACCTCAACCAGCACATGGCTCAGCTTGGCTTGGTCCGTCTTGGCCTTATCCATTGTTTCTATTGCCTTGCTGCTCTTCCTGATCCGCCGGGGCGAGGTCGCACGCTCCGCTCAACTGATCTATCTGGTGCCGCCCGTGGCCGCTTTGCAGGCCTTCTTTTTCTTCCATGAGACACTGATCGCCCTGCAAGTGGCCGGCATGGTCGTGACCTCAATTGGCGTGGCTTTGGCCGTCCGCCGCTGATCCAAATTTTCCCCGGGTCCGAAAGAATCATTGCCCAAAGGCTCGGGCTATGTTGCGATGCAGCAATTGCGCGGAATTTCGGGAGATGACGCGATGAATGCCCAGGTTGCGGAATTGGCCAAGGCTGGCCAGACGGACATGCTGACAAGTGCCCGTGAGGCTTTTGCCCATGTCGAGAAGCTTTACGCCGAGGTGCGCAGCCTTGTGCGGGCGCGGGTTTCTACAGGCGGCAAAATCTCCTCTGAACTTTTTGAACAAGCCCAGCATGAAGGACACGGGCTTGCTTGGCTTGCGACCTATGTCGAATCTTTGCGCGAAATGATCGCCTATGCGGAGCGTCTTTCAGCAGAAGGACGTTTTGGCGAGATTGAAGACCTCCTGACGCGCATCGGCATTGGTGAATATTTGTCGCAAATTTTTGGCGGCATTCCGATGAATCAGGGCGAATTCGTGCGCCCAGAAGATTTTGGTCTGAGCGCTGAACGAGTTGCAGTACTTCGCACTGGCGCTGTCGCGCGCATGATTGCCATTGGCAATACGGCTGATCATCGCGCACGTTTGGTGGCGCTGATCGCAAAGCTTGATTCCACCGCCATGATTGGTGATCCGGGTCTTGATGAGACGATGGAATCCATCCGCGAGGAAATTCGCAAATTTGGTGAAGGCGAAGTCGCGCCCCATGCACATGAATGGCATCTCGCCAATGCCTATATTCCGCTTGAAATTGTCGATGGCCTGTCTGAGCTTGGCGTCTTTGGCCTGACCATCCCGGAAGAATATGGCGGCATGGGCCTTGGCAAAATTGCCATGTGCGTTGTGACAGAAGAATTGTCGCGCGCCTATATTGGCGTGGGCTCACTTGGCACGCGGTCTGAAATTGCCGCTGAGTTGATTCTTTGCGGTGGCACGGAAGAGCAAAAGCAAGAATTTCTGCCCAAAATTGCTTCGGGTGAAATTCTCCCCACGGCCGTCTTTACCGAGCCGAATACAGGCTCCGACCTTGCCTCTTTGCGCACACGTGCGGTCAAGGAAGGGGATCTTTATAAGATCAATGGCAATAAGACATGGATCACACATCCTGTCCGCGCCGATTTGATGACCGTGCTTGCACGCACCAATCCGAATGAGCCCGGCTATAAGGGCCTCTCCATGTTCTTGGCAAAAAAGCCACGCGGAACGGATGAAAATCCATTTCCAGCACAAGGCATGTCAGGCGGTGAGATTGAAGTGCTCGGCTATCGCGGCATGAAAGAATATGAAATCGCTTTTGATGGTTTCGAAGTGCCAGCCGCCAATCTTTTGGGTGGTGTTGAAGGTCAAGGCTTTAAACAGCTCATGCAAACTTTTGAATCAGCCCGCATTCAAACGGCAGCGCGTGCTGTTGGTGTGGCGCAAAATGCTTTGGAGCTTGGCTTGCGCTATGCGCATGAGCGCATCCAATTCGGAAAGCCGCTGCTCAAATTCCCACGCGTGGCTGACAAGATCGCTATGATGGCAGTCGAAATTCACATTGCGCGCCAACTCACCTATTTCTCAGGCCGCGCTAAAGATGCAGATAAGCGCTGCGATGTTGAAGCGGGCATGGCAAAATTACTCGGTGCACGTGTCGCATGGGCTGCTGCTGACAATGCCTTGCAAATTCATGGCGGTAATGGATTTGCTCTTGAATATGCCATCTCACGCGTTTTGTGCGATGCGCGTATTCTCAATATTTTTGAAGGTGCAGCAGAAATCCAAGCGCAAGTAATAGCGCGCCGTCTGCTCGAAGATGGGAATTGAATCGGCACTTTTCGTATCGACGCGCAGGGTTTCAATTAGCGGCGCGATAATTATTTTTGCTGCGTCAGAAAGAATAAAATGTCCGCTGATCCAAAAGCGCCGCTTTCATTTCCCATCGCATTAGGACTAGCTATTCTTCCAGCCCTGGCCGCAAGTCTGATCGGCAGCGCCGCCACTTTGCCGAATATTCCAACTTGGTACTTGAGCCTGACCAAGCCAGACTTCACACCGCCCAATTGGATTTTTGGCCCTGTTTGGACAATTCTTTACATTCTCATGGCCATTGCTTGCTATCGGGTGCTGCGCAAAGACCATGTGCAAGGTTATCGTTTGCCGATGATGGCCTATCTCATCCAAGCTTTTTTAAATGGCGCTTGGTCTGTTGGCTTTTTCGCTGGCAATAGTCCGCTCCTAGGACTCATCATCATCGTGCCGCTTTGGGCATCTATTCTTTGGACGATGGTGATCTTCTGGCATCGTGACCGCTTCGCGGGAAGCGTGTTTCTGCCCTATCTCGCTTGGGTTTCTTTTGCTAGCGCGCTGAATTTCGAAATCTGGCGTCTGAATAGCTGAGCTTTATGCGACCACACCGATAAAGGGCAATTCGCGGAAATTATGCGCGACATCCATGCCATAGCCGACGACAAATTCATCCGGACATTTAAAGCCCACATAATCAGCTTCAATCTGCACCACGCGCTTATGCGGCTTTTCCAACATCACGCCGAGCATGACTTTGCGTGCGCCACGGGCTGACAAAAGATCCTTGGCAAAGGCAAGCGTGCGACCAGATTCGAGAATATCGTCAACCAGCAAAACATCCCGGTCCGTCACATCAGATTCAATATCCTTCAAAATGGTGACATGGCCCTGTGAGACCGTGCCTTCCAAATAGCTCGACAGATGGACGAATTCGACTTGTGGCTTCATGCCGCGCCGATGCATGGCGCGCAAAAGATCGGCGGCAAACATGAAGGAGCCCTTGAGGACCGCGACAACAAGCAGGTTCTGAAATTTGGCTTGGCTCAGCGCCTCCGCCATAGATTCCACCCGCTGTGCGATCTCTGCCTCGCTGAACAGGACCCGGACCTCACGTTGATCGCTCATCACCAACCTATGCTTCTTTTGCCAAATCTGGCGCAGGCCTAGCTCATGGCTGCTCCGGTGTCGAGGAAAAGCCGCCAAACTGCTAGTCTGACGGGAAGGCGGCAGAGCGATTCGGCTGTGCCGCTCACTCACCCCGGCATGATGCCGAAACCCCAAGCGGCCATAAGGAAGGGCATGCTCGAAGACGCGGGATTGGTCCGATTCAATAATGTTGGCTTGCGCTATGGCATGGGGCCCGAAGTGTTGCGGGACCTCACCTTTACGATTGAGCCACAATCTTTCCAGTTCCTGACGGGACCGTCAGGCGCTGGCAAGACCACTTTATTGCGTCTGATCCTTCTGTCTTTGCAGCCGACCCGTGGTTTCATCTCGCTCTTTGGACAGGATGCAGCCGCGCTTGAAAAAGACCAGATCACCGCTTTGCGTCGGCGCATCGGCGTGGTCTTTCAAGATTTCCGCCTGCTCGACCATTTGACCACTTATGAGAATGTCGCACTGCCTTTGCGTGTGCAGGGTCGTGATGAAGCAAACTATCGCGCCGAAGTTGTTGAATTGCTCGGCTGGGTGGGTTTGGGTAATCGGATGCATGTTCTACCACCCGTTCTCTCGGGTGGTGAAAAACAACGCGCCGCCATTGCGCGTGCATTGATCGTTCGGCCTGAGCTTTTGCTGGCCGATGAGCCCACCGGCAATGTTGATCCCAGTTTGGCGCGGCGCCTGTTGCGTCTTTTTCTCGAATTACACCGCTCTGGCACATCAGTCGTGATTGCGACGCATGATCTGGGATTGATGGATCAATTTGATGGTGCGCGCCGGCTCGTGCTTGGCGATGGCCGACTTCATATTTACGAGTGAGGCGGAAAATGACGAGCGCACAGACTGATCAAGAGCCCGTCTATCATGAAGGTTTCGGTCGACGTGATGTCGCACTAGTGCCGCCTGACGCTATTGCAACACGTGCACTTGTTACGGTCATTGCCATTATGACTTTCTTGGCAGCGCTCACGGCGGGCAGTGCTGTTCTGATCAGCGATGTGTCACGTGGATGGCGACAAGATGTGGCGCGCGAAATGAGCATTCAGCTCAAACCGATTGCTGGTCGTAATATTGAAGCAGATGTCAAAAAAGTTGAAGACATTGCTCGCGCGACACCGGGCGTAAAAGATGTTTCAGCCTTATCGGCTTCTGAATCTGAACGCCTGCTTGAACCTTGGCTTGGTACAGGCCTCGACCTTAAAGAATTGCCCGTGCCGCGCATGGTTGTGTTGAAACTTGAGCCTGGCTCACAGCTAGATCTGACAAAATTACGTGGCGCCTTGGCGCAAAATATTCCCGGCGCCAATCTTGATGATCATCGACAATGGATTGATCGCCTCACTGTCATGTCGCGCACAACTGTGCTCGTCGCTCTTGTCATTTTTGGACTTGTGCTAAGTGCTATGGCTTTGGCGGTTGCCTTTGCAACACGGGGAGCTATGGCTGGCAGCCGTGAGGTGATCCATGTCCTGCATTTTGTTGGTGCAGAAGATGCTTATATTGCCGGGCAATTCCAGCGCCATTTTCTTTGGCTTGGTTTGCGAGGCGGGTTGATTGGTGGTGGTCTTGCCATTGCAACATTTTTCATCGGCAGCCTCATGTCTAATCGCTGGATTAGCGGCATGGGTGGCGACCAATTAGAAGCCATGTTTGGTACATTCTCGCTGGGCTTCTTTGGCTATGCCGTCATTGCTTTGATCGGTGGTTCTGTCTCGGTTTTAACGGGCTTCACCTCACGCTCTGTCGTCTTTCGCCATTTACGAGGGCTGACATGAAGCGCCATTTATGGCGCGCTCTTGCAGTCGTAATGATGTTGGTGATCATTGCGCTGATAGGCTTTGTTGTTTTCGTTTTCAAAGTCGAACGACAGGCCGTGCGATTGGAACAAAAAGCCGATGGTATGATCGTCTTAACAGGGGGTGCGGACCGGATTCCCGATGCGATTGAGCTTTTCTCGAAAGGTCATGCCAGTCGGATGCTCATCACTGGTGTTAATCCAGGAATCACGCGCGCGGAAATTGGCCGCCTCAATCCCAAATATCGCGAGTTGATCGAATGCTGTGTGGATCTGGGCTATGAAGCACTCAACACATTCGGCAATGCGCGTGAAGCGCGGCGCTGGGCTGAGCAAAATACAATCAAAAACTCGCTCATTGTTGTGACGTCCAATTATCACATGCCGCGCGCTTTAGCTGAATTGCATGATGCATTACCAGGATTGGCGCTCATCCCCTATCCTGTGGTCAGTGTTCGCATGCGCGATGGGAATTGGTGGCAGTCTTCACAGGCTCTGCGCTTGATGAGCACTGAATATATCAAATATGGTCTTGTTTCTGCGCGCATCATCGCCAAAAAGCTATGGATGCACACCAAGGCTGCCTTTGTTTGAGACGATAAAGTTCCATGATCTTCTTCCGATCCATTCTTTTTAATATCGCCTTTTTCGCGAATATTTCGCTTTTGCTCATCATTGCTCTGCCCACATTGGTGATGCCACGTGCTGTCGTTTTCAAAGTCGGCAAACTCTGGGCGCGCAGCTCACTCTGGTTACTCAAGGTCATATGCGGCACGCATGTCGAATTTCGTGGCCGTGAGAATATCCCGAATGGTCCTTTCATCGTTGCAGCCAAACACCAATCCGCATGGGAGACTTTTGCGCTCATCATGCTGTTTGATGATTTCTGCTATATTTTGAAACGCGAATTGACCTTCATTCCGCTCTTTGGCTGGTATCTTTGGAAAACAGATCAAATCGCTATCAATCGTGCGGCGGGCAGCAGCGCCTTAGCGCAGGCCGAAGAAAAGGCGCGCAAAATTTTTGCGGAAGGTCGCCATCTTTTTATTTTTCCAGAAGGCACACGCCGCCCCGCAGGCGCACCACCCAAATATAAATTTGGTGTGGCTCATATTTATGATGCTTGTGAGGTTCCCTGCCTGCCAATTGCACTCAACTCAGGCCTCTTTTGGGCACGCCGCAGCCTGATTAAGCGCCCGGGCACTATTATCGTTGATGTGCTGCCCCCCATTGCGCCGGGCGTGGAGAAGCAAGAATTTTTCGCGCTCCTGCAAGATCGTCTCGAACAAGCCTCTGAAAATCTGATTACAGAATCTCTGGCCCGCGATCCCTCGCTCAAGCCGCTTGTTGAGCGCAATCGACAATCTATGTGAGGCTTGAAGCCAAGTCCGATACGATAGCGGCAAGATCAGGATCATCGATGCCTGCTTGCCTCAAATGCTCATAGGTTGAGCGAATATAATCAATATTTTCGCCCGACATGCCGCGGCCTTGGCGCACGAGCCGCACCAATTCGTGATGAGGCAAGCGGCCCGCATATTGGGCATGATTTGGATCGACAACATAGGCCACCGCTGTCACTGCGCGATCCACCTGCAAACGCGCCGTCAGCCATGTTTCAACATAGACGGATGTTACCTGCTCCCGCTCCCGCAAATAATCCAATGTGGCCTCTCGGCGCGCCGCCTTCACCCGGAAGGCAAGGCCCCGGCAAGCCCCACCGCGATCAAGACCCAAAACCAGACCCGGCTTTTCTGGTGTCCCACGATGAACATGGGAGTAAATGCAGAGCGACCTGTGATAACCATGAACCAAAGCGGGGCAACGCTCTTCAAATTCGAAACCGGGTCGCCACATGAGAGACCCGTAGCCGAACACCCAAAGATCGTTGCTTTCACTCTCGTGCATGATGAGCCGGAATCAGGACCGAAGATATGACGCAATATGAAACTCCAGAGACAGCGCCGCAAGCCGTGAGTCGGCTTGGACTCTATCTTCCAACGGGTCTTCTTCTCTTGCTCGCACTTGGTTGGTCAGGCTTTTGGTTTTTTGCGGCCAAAAAGACTGATGAAGTTTTGACCGCTTGGGTGAGCGCTGAACAGGCGCAGGGCCGTATGTGGCAATGCGCGGGCAAAGACATTGGCGGTTATCCGTTCCGTATTGAATTGCATTGCGACACAGTGAGCTTTTCAAATGCGCTCATGAAAGCGGAACTGGGCGCCTTTCATGCCGCCACACAAATCTACAGCCCCAAACTTCTTTTGGCCGATATCAGCGGTCCATTGAAAATCAACAGCGCAGGCGTCCAGAATATTTTTTCATGGAGCACTATGCGCGTCTCACTGCGCTTTAACGGAATGTTGGAACGCTTGTCGATCAATGCCGCTGAATTTAAAGCCGGCGAAACAGCCGAAAATACAGCGCTCAGCAGCAAAGCTCTCGAATTTCATATTCGTACCGATACGGCGCGTCCAAGCGAAGAGCGCGCTGTCGATGTTGCAATCAATCTCACAGATATGCGCGCGGCCGAGCTTGATCTCCTGACCGGCAATGCCACGCCAGCCGCGCTTAATTTCTCAGGTACGCTCACACAAGCCTTGAACATGCGCATGGGGCATTGGCAATCGCTTCTAGAAAATTGGCGCGCACAAAATGGCCAGATGTCTTTCGACAATTTTCGCTTTGCCAAAGGCTCTTTTTCTCTTGAAGGAAAAGGCACGCTGGGGCTTGACAGCGCCCATCGCCTGCAAGGCGAGCTCATGGTGGGTGCGCGCGGAATTGGCCCCCTGATCTCACGCTTTGTGTCCGGCAATGCTGCGCAATTGGCGGGAGCTTTGCTCGAACGCAAAGATGGCAGCCTCGTTCAGCTACCTTTAAGAATGCAAGAGGGGCGCATGTCCTTTGGCCCGTTGCGAACAGGCCCTATTCTCGCACCGCTTTATTGAGGCTTATTATCAGACGATGTGCGACGGCCGAAATCAGGAGCTGCTGCATCTTGTCCTTGCGCCACAATGCTGCGCCGAATGGCGCGTGTGCGCGTGAACAAATCAAACAGACCTTGACCATCGCCCCAACGGATCATGCGCTGAAGGGCCGCTAAATCCTCGTTGAAGCGGCCGAGCATTTCTAGAACGGCCTCTTTATTGTTCAAGAAAATATCGCGCCACATGGTTGGATCAGAGGCAGCAATACGCGTGAAATCGCGAAAGCCGCCAGCAGAGAATTTAATCACTTCTGATTG
>CAWUNF010000016.1:0-12317 GCA_963923195.1 uncultured Hyphomicrobiales bacterium
TTTCCCTTAAGGCGAAGCTTTCGCATCTTCCTTGTTGCGCATGTGATGCGCGAGCGAATGGATTTGCGGCAGCACCAATTCATCAATCTCAGGGCGACTGCCCACCACTTCGCGCCAAGCGCGCATGAAGCAGATCAACCAGCTTTGAATTTCGGGCGCGGCAATGGGCGCATGGAGATGGCGTGCCCGCAACATGGGTGGACCACGGCGCTCAACAAAGAGCTGCGGACCACCTAGCCAGCCTGAAAAATATTCAAAAAGCTTTTGATTGCTGTCGGAAAGATCTTTTGGATGGATCGCACGCGCGGCCTGTCCCTCCGGCGTCGTATCCATCAATTCATAAAAACGGTCGACCAGCTTTTTGACGCCCGCCTCACCGCCAATGGCTTCATAAACTGTCTGCCCGTCACTCATCTCAAATCATCCCTCGCCTCACGCGCATAGAAAAGCATGAAGCGTAAACGCGAAACCTTGATCTCGATCAGAAGACGGCGTGATCGCCGCGATCATCTTTGCGCTCACCAGAGATCAAGCGTGCATAATGATCGGCCAGCGTTTCTGTCCCAAAACTTGGTGTCGCCTGCGCATCATAGCGACCGGTCTGCGGATTGAGCACCAACATCGACTCGCGCGCATAATAAAGCCCGATACTCGCCATCTCCGCCTTGTCAGCGAGCTTGCGATTGACAACCCCGAGGACCGCAAGTGCGCCACGAATGAATGACAAGACCCCCACCGGCATGGACTGATATTTCGGCTCGCGCCCCAGTGCTGCAAAGATCAGCGCGCCTTGCTCGCGTGGTGTCATAGCAGGTCCCGGGCCACCAATCGGCAAAATTTGGTTCCAGCGGCTTTCATCTGTCAGGCAATCGGACATATAGCGCGCCAGATCATCATCGCTGATTGGCTTGCAGGCGGTGAGTTCACCATTGCCAAAGACAATATAGGGACGGCCCGCTTTTACCCGCGCCACCTGCCCCGAGAGAGATTTGAAAAAGGCGGTTGGGCGCACGATGGAATAAGTGAGCCCTGAGGCCATTAATTCAGATTCAAAAGCTAATTTGGCCTTTTGAAAAGCAAGCGTGGGTTTTTGCACGCAGATTGCCGATAATTGCACCCATTGTGTCACGCCCAATTTTTGCGCGATCCGCAAAGCATCCAAATGGGCTTTGTGATCAATCGCCCAAGCATCGCGTTTCACCCCCGTACGCGAGGCCAAACAGGAGATGACAGCGTCAAAGGCCTCGCCACGAAAGCCATCTCTCTCAAGCGACGCTGGATCAGCAACCTTGCCCTCACGCAATTCAATGCCCGGCAAATGGGGTCGCGCTCTTGCACGATCTCGCACGAAGCAAACAACATGATAGCCTTGTGCATGAAGCAGACGTGCCGTGGCGCGACCGATTGTGCCGGTCGCACCAAGCAGAAAGACGCGTTTTTGCTTCAAAGACAATTAGCGCTTCTTGCGGACGAAAATCTCGTTAAAGAGCTTTTCCCATTTCTCGCCATTGTCCATCTGATCGGCCGCGTTCACATAGATGATCTTCATATCCGGCGGCGTTGTGGAGAACCGCTTGTTCGTCGAGAAAAATTCATGATTGGACAGAATTTCCTGACCATCGGTCAGCAACCAATCCATGAAGAGAATGGTCGCATTGGGATGGGGCGCATTGGCCGCAAGCCCCATGCCATTCACACGGGCCACTGCAGGCTCAAGATAGAGCGGCGCAATAGGCGCACCTGATTTATTGAGCTGGCGCACGCGGAACATATAGGTCGTCACAGCAAAAGGCACTTCGCCGGCCGCAATCAGATTGGCGAGAAGCGTGTGGCCCTTTCGCACTTGAAAACCATTTTTATCGGCAATCTCACGGAAAAGTTTGAGGCCCTTTTCTTCCCCCATTGCTTCGACCGTAGTGGCAAACCAATCCGCATCGCCTGCTTCCACGGCAATCTTGCCCTTCCATTTCGGATCGAGCAGATCTTCATAGCGCTTAGGATATTCGCCTTCCGGAAAAGCCTTGGTGTTGATGGCCGCTGTGATGATTTGCAGACGCGTGCCGAGCCATTCCTTGGGGGCTGCAGCTTGCGGAACAAGCTGTTCGATCACGGGTGAATCAACCGCCTGCAAAAGTTTTTCACGATGCAAAGCTTCAAGTCCTGATTGATCGGTCTCGAAAGCATCGACTTCAAATCGCTTGGCGCCATATTCCGTGACTGCGCGATGGACAATATCTTCCGAGCTTGACCGCCAAACATTAATTTTCACGCCTGGATATTTCGCTTCAAACGCATTTTTAAGAAGCGTCATATCTTGCACGGTCTGCGACGTATAGAGATTGACCACGCCCTCTTTCTTCGCATTCTCATAGAGCTTTGCTGTGCGGTCTGCGCCTTTCAGATTGGCGGCCTCGAGCACTTTGGCATTTTGGGCCAAGGCGGGGCTGACCAGCAAACAAGCAGCAAACGACAAACCAGCAAGACGCGGCACGAGTGACATGGACGTTTCTCCAACCTATCTCAAAAATTATTCATTGGGCTTAAATTAAAGCCCTCGGCTCATGGGGTCAATTCAACTCCAAACCTTGACCTGAGGGGAAGTCGCTGATGCAATGGGAAAAACCGGGCCCAAGAGACAATCAAAAATGCCCGCTGGGAGGATTTTATGGCTGGAAGAGCCCCATTGCCCGATGCCTATCTTGATTGGGTGCACAAGCAAGGCGTGCCCATTGTCGAAGATTTTGGCATTGATATTCGCAAAGTGCCGGTCGCACCTTGGGCGCGCTACGGCATGAATGGCGCTTTCTGCCATCTCAAAGGCCGCGACGATTATATTTCCATCTTTGCTTTTGAATTGCCGCCGGGTGGCAAATCTGCCCCACTGAAACATATTTGCGAAGAAGTTATCTATGTCATTTCAGGTCATGGTTCGACATCTGTGACGCTCGAAGATGGCCGCAAACATTTTTTTGAATGGGGGCCGAAAAGTCTCTTCTCGATTCCGTTAAACGCCACGCATCAGCATTTCAATGGTTCGGGGCGTGAACCTGCCCGTTTTGCGTCCGTGAATAATATGGTCTTCACGATGAATTGTTTTCGGGATGAAGATTTTATCTTCAATTGCCCGGTGCCCTTCACCGAGCGCGCTGGAAAGCCCGATTATTTCGTTGGTGATGGCGAATTTATTTCCATCTCCCCGGGCCGTCACCAATGGGAGACAAATTTTGTTCCCGATCTCTCCGCCTTTGAATTGAAACAATGGTCGCAGCGCGGTGCGGGTGGCTCAAATCTGCGCTTCATGCTCACGGAAAATACGATTGGTGCGCATTCCTCTGAAATGCCGGTTGGCACCTATAAAAAAGGCCATCGACATTTTGACGGCGTCTGTGTTTTTGCAGTCACTGGCCAAGGCTATTCTTTGCTCTGGCATGAAGATGACCAGGATTTTACCCGGGTTGATTGGGAACATGGCTGCGTCTATTGCCCGCCTGATTCGATGTTCCATCAGCATTTCAACATTTCCAATCATCCTTCGCGCTATTTGGCGCTGCAGATTGGCACGGTGCGCTATCCGCTTTTGCAGATGAAGCGCGACATTTGGACCGTTGGTGTCGACAAGGATGTGAAAGAAGGCGGCGCGCAAGTTGAATATGAAGATCAGGATCCGCGCGTGCACCGCATTTGGCTTGGTGAAATTGCCAAATATGGCGTGGAGTCTCGTATGGGCCCCTTCATTGACGAGAGCAAATTTGCGGGAGGCACGAAATGAGTACGGACGTGACCCCTGATCTCGACACAAAATTTATGGTCGATCCCTATCTGAATTGGGTGAAGGCCGAAGGCGCGCTAATCCATGAGGGGCCAGCGCTTGATCTCATGACGCTTGATGTCAAACCCTGGTCGCGTTTTGGGATGAAAGGCGCAGTTTGCCACGTGGATGGCCGCTGCGATTTTCTAACGGCCTTCCTTTTCGCGCTGGATGCAGGACAATCATCTGAACCCGTGCGCCATACTTATGAAGAGGTCTTTTATGTCCTCGCCGGTTCAGGACAAACGCACATTACTTTATCAGATGGACATGAGATCACCATCGAATGGGGTGCAAAAAAGCTTTTTTCCATCCCCGTGAATGCAACGGCACGCCATAAAGCTGGACCACAGGCCGCGCGCTTTGTGAGCTTAAGTGATTTGCGCTATCTCATGGGCCTATATCGCAATGAAGCCTTCCTCTTTGGCAATTCATCGCCCCTTCATGGCCGGCAAAAACGCGCTCTTGAAGCAGGTCTTGTTAAAGATCCAATCAGCGCCCCGCTCTCATCCGATGAGCTCACACCTTTAGATTTGGCTGATCTCTCCATCGGTGTGGACATCACCACGCTCGCACCCAAAACCTCCACTTTGGCGCGTCGGCAATTTCAGGGCCGGCATATATTGGGCGTAGAGGGCGAAGGCTTCACCCTCTCCTTCTCTCATGCGACATCAGAGATACGCCGCACCGATTGGCGTCACGGCATGTTGGTTGGTTGCAAAAACATGCAATTCCACCAGCACTTCAATGCGGGCGGCAGCCCCGCCCGTTTCATGGGTGTCGAACTGGGCTCTCTTTCTTCGCCTATGTTCCGCAGCCGCCGCGCCGTCTATGGCGACACTTCCGTCTATGCTTCCGGTGCAGCCGTGATTCCCCGCATGGATGAGCGGCCAGAGGTGAAAGCGGCTCTCTAGCCTCGTCACTGCAAGCGAAACGACGCAATTCATAGCGCCACTCTCAATCTATGGGGTGAGTGCTATGGATTGCCGCCTCGGCCCTGCGGCCCCCTCCCAATGAGGAGGCCTCTCCCCAAGAAAATCCTAATGCTGCGCTGCACCTTGATCCAGCTCAAGGCAGCCTTGTCCGCTCCGGCTAATTTCTCTCATACGGAACACATTTCCGCATAGAGGAACACGCGGGTCGCAACGTTGACCCCTCTGGAGAGCAGCCATGCTGAATAAAGAACAGAATGATCTCGTCACCCAAACCGGTCCCGGCACGATGATGGGTGATTTGTTCCGCTGCTATTGGCTCCCCGTTTTGCTTTCAGAAGAACTCCCTGAGAATGATTGCCCGCCGGTGCGCGTGAAAATTCTCTCCGAGCGCCTGATCGCTTTCCGCGATTCGGAAGGCAAGCTCGGCTTGATTGACGAATTCTGCCCGCACCGCGGCGCATCCCTTTGGTTCGGCCGTAATGAAGAATGTGGGCTGCGCTGCCCCTATCATGGCTGGAAATTTGACGTGAATGGCCAATGCGTGGATGTGCCGTCAGAACCGGCTGAATCTGGCTATGCCAAAAAGATCAAACTCACCTCTTATCCGATCATCGAAAAAGGTGGCGTGATCTGGACCTATATGGGCAAGCCCGAAAACATGCCGCCAGAACCCTCTTATGAATTCTGCTCCGTGCCCCGCAAGCAGAGCTTCACCTCAAAACGCCTGCAAGAATGCAATTGGTTGCAAGCGCTTGAAGGCGGCATCGATTCAAGCCACGTGTCATGGCTACACCGGGGTGATGTGAAGGCTGACCCGCTTTTCAAAGATGCTGGTGGTAACAAGTATAATTTGAACGATCTTGCGCCCGTCTTTGAAGTGATTGACAGCGAAGGCGGCCTCTATATTGGCGCGCGCCGCATGGCTGAGGATAATCAATATTATTGGCGCATTACGCCTTGGCTCATGCCCTGTTTCACGGCTGTTCCGCCGCGCGGTGATTATCCGATGCACGGCCACTTCTGGGTGCCGATTGATGATGAAAATTGCTGGGCTTGGAGTTTCGACTATCACCCTGTTCGTGAACTCACGAAGGATGAAGTTGGCCATATGAAAGCTGGCAAAGGCGTGCATTGCAAATATGTGCCGGGCACCTATCGCCCCCTCGCCAATAAGGACAATGATTATCTGATGAGCCGCGAAGCGCAGCGCGCTGGCACGACCTATAGCGGTATTGAAGGCATCGCTATTCAGGATTCATCCTTGCAAGAATCGATGGGCCCCATTGTTGACCGCACGAAGGAAAATCTCGTTGGTTGTGACAATGGCATCATCATGGCGCGCCACAAGATCATGCGCGCCGCAAAAGCACTCCGGGAGAAGGGCACTCTTCCCCCCGCTCGGACCCCGGAACAGCAGAGCGTCCGCGCGACTGCTTTGCTTCTCAAACGCGACGTCCATTTCAAGGATGGCGCCAAGGAAGCATTGCAGGCTCGCCCGGGAGTTCCGCAAACGTCAGTCTGACCTCCCGTAGGCTGAACGTTTCTGACTTGAAGCCGCCGCAGCAATGCGGCGGCCTTTTTATTGGGCGTAGAAGCGCTTGCGGGTAGCGCTTGTCTGATTAGAATAGGCCATAAGGCGGCCGGTCACATGAGTCCGCTATGGGAGGAGATATGGCGGGAGCGCTCGAGGGCATTCGCGTTGTCGAATTCGCCAATTATGTTTCAGGCCCCTATGCCGGCATGTTGCTGGGCGATATGGGTGCAGATGTCATCAAAGTGGAAGAACCCACAAAGGGCGATCCGTTCCGTGGTTGGGGCCGCGTTGAATATTCGCCGACTTTTGGTTCCGTCAATCGCAACAAGAAAAGCGTCACACTCGATTTAAAAAGCGAGCAAGGCAAAGCAGACGCACGCGCACTCATCTTGTCAGCCGATGTGGTGATTGAGAATTTCCGTGTCGGCACGATGGATCGTCTGGGGCTTGGCTTCGATCGTTTTACCGAAAAAAATCCGGGACTCATTTGGTGTTCGATTACGGGCTTTGGGTCAGATGGTCCCTATGCCATGCGACCGGGCTATGACACGGTTGGCCAAGCATCAAGCGGCCTCCTAAGTCTTCTGACAGATGTCGCTGATCCAAAACCAATGGGCATTTCTTTATCCGATCATTTGGGCGGGATGAATGCCGCCAATGGCATTTTGGCTGCCATTATTGCACGTGGTCGCACAGGACGCGGGCAAAAAGTTGAAACGTCCCTGCTTGAATCAACGCTCTCCTTTTGTGGTGAAAATGCTGCGCGCTTTTTTGAAAACGCCAAAGTGCCAGGTCGCGCCACACGCACGCATCAGGCACAAGTCTATGCTTTTACCGCGAGCGATGGAAAAGCCTTTGTCGTTCACTTGTCGTCACCAACAAAATTCTGGATTGGCCTGACAGAAGTCGCAGGCCACCCCGAATGGGCGGAAGATCCGCGTTTTAAAACAAAAGAAACGCGCGCCAAAAATTACGATGCGCTGAACAAGCTTCTGGCCGATGTGTTTAAAGGCAATACGCGCACCTATTGGCTGCAAAAATTGCTCGACCGCGATGTGCCCTCTGCCCCACTCAACACGCTGGATGATGTTTTTGCCGACCCGCAAGTCCAGCATTTGAAAATGCGCGTGGATGTGCCCCATCCCAAGCTTGGACAGGTTGGCTATGTGCGCAATGGCGTGCGCATGTCTGATACGCCCAATTCTGTGCGCACATGTTCGCCAGAGCTTGGCGAACATAATGAGGAAATTTTGACACCTTTGCGCGGGAAAGGAGCTTGATCGGATGACAAGAGCAAGTCTTACATTTCTTGCGCTTTGCTTGTCTCTCACGCAGACAAGCGCACAAACAGCGGAAGAATTTTATAAAAATCGCAAAATGACTTTGATCACCTCCGCCTCTGTCGGGGGTGGTTATGATCAATATGCGCGTCTTCTATCGCGCCACATGCCGAAATATATGCCCGGCGCACCAACCATGATCGTGCAAAATATGCCGGGTGCCGAGGGCATTAAGGCTGCTAATTATCTCTATTCTGTCGCACCACGTGATGGCTCTGTCATTGGTGGTCTGCAACGCAATACGGGCCTTGATAAATTTTATCGCCCCAATGATACGGGCGTTCAATATGATGCGCGTAAATTTACATGGCTTGGTTCGACCCAGCAGGAAATTGGTTTTTTTCTTGTCTCGACCAAAACAGGCGTGAAAACGATTGAGGATTTAAAGACGAAGGAAATCACGATTTCCTCAACCGCACGCACATCGCCGAGTTCAGTCTATGGGCGTTTCCTCAACGCACTTTATGGCACGAAAATTCGCGTGATTGAGGGTTATGATGGATCGCAATCCTCGCTTCTTGCCATTGAGCGGGGCGAAGTCGATGGACATATTTCAGGCGGCACATCTGCAGCTTTTAGATCGCGCTATCGTCCCTGGGAAAAGAGCGGCGATGTCGCTGTTATTCTGGCACTCGGCATGGAACGCGATAAAGAATATCCTCAAGTCGTGACCGCGCTTGAAATCGCGCCCAATGATGTCGCTCGACAGATTTTTGAAATTGCTTTTGTCGAACAAGTCATGGGCCGACCCTTTGTCATTCCGCCCAATGTCGCAGCTGATCGCGTGCAAGCTTTGCGCAAAGCCTTTGATCAAACCATGACCGACAAGGATTTTATTGATGAAGCCGCCAAGCAAGGGGCTGAAATCAATCCAGTGACGGGCGCAAAAATCAATGAATTGCTCGACAAAGTCTATTCAGCACCAACTGAATTGGCCCAACGTGTCCGTGATCTTGTGCAATAGGGGATAAGAAAAAGAATGATCAGTGATATTACCCCTTCACGCGAATTGCGTGACACATGTGCCATAGTTGGCACGGCAACCAGTAAGCTTGGCAAAGTGCCCGGCGTCTCGAGCCTTGATCTTCTGGTGGATGCCATTCGCGGTGCACTTGATGATGCCGGACTTAAAGCCAGCGACATTGATGGCGTTCTCTGTCGCGGACCAGATGAATCCTATTCCCATCACCAATTATTGGCGGAGCGGCTTGGTATCAATGCGCGCTTCTCAACCACGCTCACCAATGGCGGCGCGAGCCAAATTATGTCGGTTGCTTTGGCCGTCATGGCCATTCGATTCGGACTGGCTAAGACCATTGTTTGTGGCTTTGGTCGCGATACATGGTCGCGCACACATGCAAGCGAAGAAGCGCGTGTGCGCAATGAAACGCGACCCGAATCCATGCTGGCGCGCGAATTCGGCCCTGAATATGGCTATTATGGTGCCACAGCTGCCCATGCTTTTGGCGCCACGCGCCACATGCATCTCTATGGCACAACGCGCGACCATTTTGGCGAAATCGCCGTTGCTTTTCGTGAACATGCTTTGCGCAATCCCGATGCATCAATGAAAAAGCCCCTCAGCATTGAGGATTATCATGCAGGGCGTTTGATCGTGGCTCCCTTCGGCATTTATGATTGTAGCCTGCGCTCTGATGCTGCTGGGGCTGTTATTGTGACAAGTGCCGAGCGCGCCAAAGATATGAAAAAGCCGCCTGTCATGATCAAAGGCTTTGGCTTTCACAACAATACGCGCGGCTGGTTTGCTGATGATAATATGGTCGTCACAGCCGCTAAAAAAGCCGGTGAGGCTGCTTATGCTATGGCAGGCCTTGGCCCCAAAGATGTTGATACAGCGCAAATCTATGATTGCTTCACCTATATGGTGCTCACGCAATTGGAAGATTATGGCTTTTGTAAAAAGGGTGAAGGCGGAGCCTTCGTCGCCTCTGGCGCCTTGCGTTTAGGTGGCGCTTTGCCAACCAATACATCTGGCGGCCAACTCTCCGAAGCTCATTGCGAAGGCATGTTGCAAATTGTCGAAGGTGTGCGGCAATTGCGTCATCTCTATCCGAAAGAGCGACAAGTTAAAGATGCTGAAATTGCCCTGATCTCTGGTCATGGTGGCAATCAGGTCTGTCATTCAACTCTCATTCTGGGGCGCGCGTGATGAGCGATACTATTCCAAAACCAAAGCCGCGTCCGGCACCTGAATCTCTTCCCTATTGGCAGGCCGCTCGTCAACATCGTCTGGCTTTGCCCAAATGCGAGGAATGCCATAAATTCTGGTTCCCGCCTTCACGCACTTGCCCGCATTGCCTGTCGACACAATTTTCATTTGAAAATGTCTCCGGCAAAGGCAAGGTTTTTTCTTTCGTCACCTATCACCGCGTCTATCGACCAGCTTTCACCAATGATGTGCCTTATGTCGTTGCTCTGATCGAATTGGATGAGGGACCGCGTCTGCTCAGCAATATTGTGGGCGCGACCCATGATGAAGTGAAATGCGAAATGCGTGTCGAAGTGGTTTTCGATGATTATGACGAAGAGATTTCGATCCCGAAATTCAAACTCGTTTAAACCATCTTGTTCAAGGCTGTTTGAACTTGATCTTCAGCAGCCTTGATCGCCTCTTGCGGTTTCATACCTGATGGAATGGGCGGTAAAATGGAAACACGGATCACGCCAGAGCGTTTTGTCTGATTGCCCGGCAACCAGAAAAGGCCCGAATTCATCGCAACTGGAAGCAAGGGCGCGTTGAGCTTGGAATAGAGCAATTCTACCCCGCGCTTAAATTCAATTTTTGTGCCAGGCGCTTGTCGTGTGCCTTCCGGAAAAATCAAAACGCTACGCCCCTGCTCCATTGCGCGTTGGCCTTCATCAACCATTTGCCGCAGAGCCTTGGTGCCAGCATCCCGATCAATGGGGATCATCGGCGAGCGTTTCAAATAAGCGCCGAATACGGGAATTTTAAGCAATTCAATTTTGGTAATGATGGCCACTTCGGGAAAAAAGAGCAGATAAGTAATCGTCTCCCAAGCCGATTGATGGTTAGAGACAATCAGACAAGGTTGCCCGGGCAAATGCTCCATACCGCTCAATTCATGCGTGATGCCAACAATGGACTTGAGCAAAAAGATCACGCCACGCGCCCAGAGGCGCGTGCACATGCGCACCAATTTTGGTGGTGAACCAAGCGCAATAATGCCGATCAGGATCAATCCGAATAGGGACGTCCAAAGCGTCCAAAAACCGGCGAAAAGAATTGAGCGAATCTTCTGCATGGCATCCATCAAAATGATGCGACTGTTAAACATCAAACCTTGTTAACTTTTGCTTAACCCGCCAAAAGCGGGCGCATCGACACCCAAAGGTCCAGCGGGCATCGAAAAAGCAAAAGGAACGTCGCCCACAATAAGAGGTGGTTTCAACCTTCGCGCGGAACCCCAAAAAGTTTCTTCCACCTTTACCTGTAAATCATCCTCTGTTTCAGGCGCAAAAGCTTCACGGCTTTGGATTTTGAATTTTGAGAGTTCAGCGGCGGTGCGTGCCAAGGAAAAACGAATTGTGGCACTTGATCCATTTTGCGCCTCACATAGCGCGCGAATGACGGCCGCTGCCATCATATGGCCCGTGCCATAATCCAAAACCTGAACAGGCAATTGTTGCGGAAAATCCGCCTGAGCTGCGCACATCTCCGCCTCTGCAAGCCCTGCGCTCATTTGCACGATTGTATCAAAGCCACGCCGATGCGCCCAAGGCCCAGTCCAACCATAGGCATTGAGCGCCACATCAATCAAATGCGGATTCAATTGATGACGCTTGGCTTCACCAAATCCGAGATTTTCCAAAGCATCGCTGCGAAACCCATGAACAAGCACATCTGCTTGCGTGAGCAGTCGTGTCAAGATTGCGCGATCGCTCTCCTGCCTTAGATCAAGCCGCGCGCGTCTTTTGCCTGGCGTGACTTCAGGCAATACAGCAGGCTCATCCCACAAAGGTGGATCAATGCGCAAAACATCAGCGCCAAAACCAGCCAGAAAACGTGTGGCAATCGGCCCTGCCAAAATGCGTGTGAGATCCAACACGCGCAAACCTTCCAACGGACGCTCAGGGCGACCAAAGGCTCGCACATGTGCAGCAGGTTTTTCATTCCAAGCAATGAGAGGTTCAAGCGCAACGCAATGGCCTTGCTCATGCTGCGTCCATGCCGCTTCACTATACATTTTGGCGGCAACACCGCCCTGCGCGACAATGGCCTCTTGCAATGACTCCGCCGACCAATGCGACACGGCCCGCGCCACAGATGCAGCATCGGGCGCGCAATCCAAAACTTTCAATGAGGCTTCACGATGATGCGCCGCATTGGTATGAAGCCGAATGAAACCGTCCCGCGTTTGATAATTGCCCGCCATTGGATCCCATTGCGGGGGTAATGACCAGCCGATTGGTCGAATGGATTTGGCAAACCAAAAAGACGCAAGTCGGCGATCAATATGAACGGGTGACGCAATCCCAAAATTTAGTGAGAGAAATTCCGAAAGCGCCAATCCGGCAGAGGCTATGCTGGCAGCGGCAAAATCACTCACCGCAAAAGAGGAAGAAAGTGCGCCAATGCCCTCCTCATGGACTCGAGACAAAAAAACATCTGGCCCGCGCAAGGCGGCCCAAATATTTTTTAAAATGACCTGCGTTTGGGT
>CAWUNF010000017.1:0-12315 GCA_963923195.1 uncultured Hyphomicrobiales bacterium
GCTTGTCGCTGCAAAAGCATCATCACCGCGCGGAGCATTGGGTGGTGGTGAAGGGCACGGCAGAAGTGACAGTGGATGATCGCGTGCAGCAAGTGCATGAGAATGAATCCATCTATCTGCCGATTGGCTGCGTGCATCGCCTCGTCAATCCCGGCAAAATCCCGCTGGAATTGATTGAAGTGCAGGTGGGATCCTATCTTGGCGAAGATGATATCATTCGCGTCGAGGATGTTTACAACCGTAGCTGAGTGCAGCGCTGAGCGGCCCTTGTAAGACCACGGCTTTTGCCTTCTCTTTTGGCTAAATTGACCGCGCCTGTCTGGCGCGTCTATCGTCGACAAGTCCTTCTCATTAAGAGGGGTCTTTTCGATGAAATCATTTTTGTTTGCCTGTTCTCTTTTGATCCTTTGCCCTTGCATGATTGCGGCGCAAACGCGCCCCCTCGTTCCCGCTGAATCGCGTGCAGTGCCCTATGACGGTGTTTTGCCTGCCTGCGACGCTTCCAGCGTTTTGGGCGAAATTGAAAGCAATTTTAAAAGTCGCGAGAAATCCTATTGGGATTCTGATCTGGTGATTTTGAGCTTTCAAAATATGCAGGAAATTGGCTATCGGCCGATGGGCGCGGATCTCGTACCGCGTCGCTATTGTCGGGCCTCTGTTGTGACCAGTGATCAGAAAATTCGTGATCTCAGCTATTCTATTGGCGAGCGTGAGGGCCTGATTGGCTTCACATGGGGCACGGAATGGTGCGTGGCGGGGCTTGACCGCAACTATGCTTTTGGGCTCGAGTGTCGCTCTGCGAGGCCATGAGTTTTTAAAGTCGAAATGCGAGCCATTTTCAAAGTTTGCGTGATGTCTGTGCTTGCACTCGGGCTTTGGGGGGCGCCCTCGACTGGGCGCGCGCAAAGTTTCGACTTTTATGTTTTGGCTTTGTCTTGGTCGCCGGGCTTTTGCGCGGTTGAGGGCCAAGACAAGGCGCGCGAGCAATGCGCGCCGGGCGCTCGCACGGGCTTTGTCGTGCACGGTCTTTGGCCGCAAAAAGCCAATGCCTCAGCGATTGATTGTCCAGCCGGTCAGCGACCCATTCCGCGCGCCGTCTTGGATGAGGCGCGCGATTTATTTCCAAGTGAGGGGCTTGCCCGTTACCAATGGCGCAAACATGGCGGCTGTTCTGATCTGGCACCTGCTGCTTGGTTTAATGATGTGCGTCGTGCGCGTGCGGCAATCAATGTGCCGCCTTCATGGGTGTCTGTGCGCAGCGATAGGCAGATGGAGCCAGAAGATATTTTGCGTCAATTTCGCGAGGCCAATTTACGTTTGCGCCCCGGCATGGCGGCCATTTCATGTCCGCGTATGATTTTTCAAGAGATCCGTATCTGCATGAGCGCGGATCTGCGAGACTTTGTGTCCTGTCCGCAAGTGGTGCAGCAAAGCTGCCGGGCGCGTTCCATTTCTGTGAAGGCGCCCTGATGAATTATCGTCACGCTTTCCACGCAGGCAATTTTGCCGATGTGTTCAAACATGCGCTTTTGGCCTTGATCCTTGATTATTTGAAACGCAAGGAAACGGGCTTTCGTTATATCGACACACATGCGGGCATTGGTCTTTATGATCTTGCAGGCGATGAAGCGTCGCGCACAGGCGAATGGGTGGATGGCATTGGTCGCTTCATGAAAGAGACCTTTCATCCCGATATTGCTGCTCTTTTGGCGCCCTTTCTGCACGCCCAAGGCGCGCTCGCGACAGAACATTATGCGGGCTCGCCCGTGCTGGCGCAGCGTCTTTTGCGCAAACAAGATCGGCTCACCTGTTGCGAATGGCATGATGAAGATATCCGTATTTTGGAACGCACAATGGGGCGCGATCATCGCCTCATTTTGCGTCATGAAAATGGCTATCAAGCGCTCAAAGGTCTTGTGCCGCCACAAGAGCGGCGCGGTCTTGTGTTGATTGATCCGCCCTTTGAAGAGCGCAATGAATTTCAAATGATGGAAGAGGCGCTCGTGATGGCCCATCGCAAATGGTCGACGGGCATTTATGCGCTTTGGTATCCGGTGAAAGATATGCGTACGGTTGCGCAATTTGTGGCGCGGCTCAAAGAGCGCGCCATTCCAAAAATTCTGCGGCTAGAATTGGCGGTGGAGGCTTTGCGCAGCGATGGTCCGCTTGCAGCCACGGGGCTGATTGTGGTCAATCCGCCCTATCGGCTGGAAGAGCAGGCGCGGCGTCTTTTGCCTGTTTTGGCCAAGGTTTTGGCGCGGGGGCCGGGGGCTTCATCCTTGGTGGAGGTGGTGCAGGGTGAAGAGATCACCTGATGGAGGCTTGTTGAAACAAGGCTTTTTCAGACGAGACTTGCTCGCGCGTCAGCGCTGCGGCACAAAAGGTATAAAGTTTTGGGAGGAGAAAAAATGAAACTTCGTTATGGCGCAGCCTCGCCCTTCGCACGCAAATGCGCTCTCAGCGCCCATGTGCTTGGCCTCGCAGATCGCATCACGCTGGTTGATAATACGGCAGATCCGGGTGATGCCATTCGTGCGCGCAACCCGCTCAATAAAATTCCAATGCTGCTCACAGATGATGGCGAGGCGATTTTCGACAGTCCCGTCATTCTTGAATATTTGGATCATCTGGCGGGCGGGGGCAAAATTCTGCCCAAGGAACCAAAGGCCCGTTTTCGCGCGCTGGTTCAGCAAGCCCTTGCGGATGGTCTGATGGATGCGGCCATTCTTGTCATGTATGAGGGCCGCTTCCGCGAGCCTGATCAGCATTCACCCAAATGGGTCGCGATGCAGCAGGGCAAAGTCGATAAGGCTTTGCAGGCACTCGAGGCGGATGTGCCGGGGGATGATGTCACCGTGGGCACAATCACCATTGCATGCGCGCTCGGCTATCTCGATTTTCGTTTTCAAGGCGAATGGCGCAAGGCCCATCCGAAGCTTGCCAAATGGCAAGATGGTTTTGCAGCGCGCGTGCCGGCATATAATAAGACGCAGCCCTCGGGCTGATCTTGTGATCATTCACACAAACAAAAAAGCCCGACGGGAGACCGTCGGGCTTTCTGATTTTTAAATCGACGCGAGACGATTAGAACTTGTAGTTCACGCCCGTGCGGATCGCGCTGGTGTTCGAGCCAGCCGTCGTCACGCTTGTGAGGTTGTAGTTCTTGTCGTTCAGATGCGTGTAGAGATATTCAGCCTTGCCCGAGACATTGTTGGTGAAGGCATATTCGAGGCCCGCACCGAAGGCATAGCCGTTTTCCCACTTCGTGCCCGAAGCGCCGCTCGTGACCTTCATATTGCCGCCAGCATAGCCAGCCGTGCCGTACACGAGCGCGCGGTCAACCGCGACGCCAGCGCGCGCACGCACCGTGCCGAGCGAGGTGATCTTGGCTGAATTCGAGCCGGTCGAACCATCAATATTGGTCTTGGCGAGGTCGCCTTCGACGCCGACAACGAAATTGTCGATCTGCTGGTTGTAGCCAGCGGTCGCGCCAAACGAATAGCCATCGATATTGCCAACCGTCGAGCCAGCCGACTTGGTGGCCTTGCCGAATTCATAGCCGCCGTTGATGCCGGCATAAGCGCCGGTCCAGTTGAAAGCCTTGTAGGCCGGGGCCGGAGCGGCCGCAGCCGTGCGGCGCGGAAGGTCGGCTGCCAGAGCGGTGCCAGCAAGGGCAGTGGCGGCAACAGCGCCAGCGAAGATCGACTTGAACATATGCTTACTCCTCTATCACACCGGCAGAACCCACGCCGGCGATATGAGCTTGGTTTAAGATTTCAGGGGTTACTAAATTCTAACCGCCGAATAATTCTTCTCGTTATTGAATAAGGCGAGAATTGGGCCAAAGAAGTTTCGATAAGTAAAAGTAGATTCAATTCAATGTTTTCATGTTAACCATGACGAATTCTATTTATTTCCTCATGAATACTTGGGGTGTGAATAAAGAAAACTAAGAAATAGTGTGCTTAATGCTTCGTTAAACCATGAATGTGGCAAAGATGAATGTGCCCATTTTCACACGTCCGGGGTTGTTTTTATTGAAAAGGCCTTGTCGTCACGCTGCAGTGCGACAGGTATGGTGGCGTGAGAAACAGGAAAAATCATGAGCGCAGAATCAAAAATGGCCCGAAATGCTTTGGTGACGGGGGCGGCGCGCCGCATCGGCCGGGCCATTGCTTTGCGTTTGGCGGGCGAGGGTTTTGGGCTTGCGCTCCATTCGAGCCTGCGCTCTGCGCCGGAGGCTGAGGCTTTGGCCGCCGAATTGCGCGCCCAAGGGGGCCGCGCTTGTGTGGTGACGGGAGATCTCGGTCAGGCCAGCGATGTTGCGGCTCTCATCGATCAAGCGAGTGCGGCTTTGGGCCCGCTCTCGCTTCTGGTGAACAATGCCTCACTTTATGAGCCGGATGTGCCGGGCGCTTTTGATGCGGCTTTTTTTGATCGCCTCATGGCGGTCAATTTGCGCGCGCCATTGCAATTGGCCTCAGATTTTGCGCGCGCTTTGCCAGACACCATGCGCGGTGAAATCATCAATATCATCGATCAAAAAGTCTGGCGTCTCAATCCGCGCTATTTCTCCTACACATTGAGCAAGAGCGCGTTCTGGACCGCGACGCAAACAATGGCGCAAGCCTATGCGCCGCGCATTCGCGTTAATGCTGTGGGGCCGGGCCCGGTTTTGCCAAACCATGTTGAAGGCGTTGAGGGCTTTCAAAAAGAAGCCGCGGCCGTGCCATTGGGCTCAAGCGTTGATCCTCAAGAAATTGCGGATGCTGTGATCTATCTGGTTCACGCGCGCAGCGTGACGGGTCAAATGATTGCGGTTGATGGTGGTCAGCATTTGGCGTGGCAAACGCCGGATGTGCCGGAGCATTAATCAGCGCTCGGCAAGCGGCGAATGGTGAATTCAATCTGGCCATCGGCCAATTCACGCCAGCTTTCAATTTCCGTCATATAGGCTTGCTTGGGAAAAGCATGGAACCATTCGCGCGCTTTTTCGCGTGCGGCTTCGCGCGGCATGGTGAATGTCTCACGACGCCATGCGGATGCTGCTTGTTCGCGCGCACGCCGCGTCGCACGGGCGCGTTGCGCCAGCGATTGCGCCAATTCAGCGGGGCGTTTGCGTTCAACAGCCATCAGCCACTCCAAGGCTCTGCGCGCAGTATAGGCCGCAGCGCTACGAAAGGGGAGTCATTTGGCGGTGGGTGCGAGAGCTTGCCTTACAAGCGCGTCAATGGCTTCAGGCGCTTCAGGAAAGCCCGCTGCAATCCAATTCTTTTCAATCTGGGCCAAAGCTTCACCCAGCGCTTTGCCCGGCCGTAGGCCGCGCGCCAAGAGATCGGCGCCGCTCACAGGTAATTTGGGTTCTGCCAATTCAGCCGTATTTTGCAGGGCGTCTGCCCAATCTGTTGTGGGTGATTGCGCTTGCAAAAGATGAAGCGCGTCTTGCGTGGCTTGCCGACCAAAATGCAACAGCATTTCGCGCACGCGCTGCCGATCTGGAATGGATGCGCCATGCAAAACTTCCAGAGCTTGCGCGCAGCGCAGCAAGCGTTGCGTCTCTGCATGAGAGAGGCGCAAGACCTCTTGCAAGCGTGCGGCATCTTCGCGCTTGAGGAGCGCAAGGGCTGCGAGTTTGAGCCAAGGCTCTGCCATGCGTGGCAGGTGGCTCACGCGCGTTGTGCAAAAGACGCCGCCGATGAGGGGCATTAAAAGTCCAAGCCCACTCATCAAAGAAAGTGTTTCAGGCGCTTGGTCTGTCGCGAGCAATTTCAGCAATTCTGCGCGCACGCGCTCGCGTGAGAGACCATCCAAACCAGAGCGATTGTCGACAATGGCTTTCAGTGCTGCCGCATCTGCTTGGCTTTCAGCAAAGGCAGAGTGAAAACGGAAATAGCGCAAGATGCGCAAATAATCTTCGCGAATACGCGTGGCGGGATCCCCAATGAAGCGCACATGGCGCGCTTCAATATCTCTCATGCCATTGGCATAATCATAGACTGTGCCATTGGCGCAAACGGAGAGCGCGTTAAAAGTAAAGTCGCGGCGCAGAGCGTCTTTTTCAAAATCGCGGCCAAAGAGAACTTTGGCGCGGCGCCCATCCGTCTCGACATCTTCGCGCAAAGTGGTGATTTCAAAAGGCGTGTGATCGACAATCACCGTCACCGTGCCATGTTCAAGCCCGGTGGGAACGCTTTTCAATCCTGCGGCATCGGCGCGCGCTATAATCGTTTCAGGCAAAGCCGTTGTAGCCAGATCAATTTCATGCACGGGGCGGCGCATTAAATGATTGCGCACAGCACCGCCCACCACGCGTAATTCTTCGCCCTTCCCATCGAGCGCATCGAAGAGGCGGCGCAGGCGCGGATCATCCAAAAAAGAAGGTGAGGCAATCTTCACGCATAAAGCCTTTCGTGGAGATTGCGAATAATGCCAGCGGTGACGCCCCAAATATTCTTTTCGCCATAGGGCATTTTGTGGAAATGGCGTGTCACACCATCGCGGGTGCGCGATTCACGTGTGTGATTCTTGGTGTCCATCAAAAAGCGCAGCGGCACTTCAAAAGCTTCTTCCACTTCAGCGCGATTGATTGTCAGATCAAAAGGGGCCTGCACTTCTGCGACAACGGGCAGAATCCGAAAGCCGGAATGGGTGAGATAAGCATCCAGAAAACCAAGCGGTGTGACGCGCGCGCGGGCAAGACCAATTTCTTCTTCCGCCTCGCGCAAAGCCGCATCAATCGGTCCTTGATCTTCCGGGTCGATACGCCCGCCCGGAAAAGCCACTTGCCCCGCATGGCGGCGCAATTGCAATGAGCGGCGCGTGAGCAAAACAAAGGCTTCATCAGCGCGCGCGATGATGGGAATGAGCACAGCCGCGGGCTTGGCGCTTTCTGAAAGACCATCGGCATAAAGATCAGGGTTTAGCACATGATCGCCGCGATGGGGGCGTGTTTGCGGATCAATCGCGCCCAAAGGCAGATCAAGCGACAGACGCGCTTGCGCCCGTGCCCGCAAATCGGCCAGCGAAAAAGGCGAAACATCCTGCATCTGGTCTGTCGTCATGCGTGCTGAGGTGCGCATCACTCCGCGGCACCATCCTCCATCACAAAGAAGTGTCCTCCTGATGACACGCCCATAACCTCGCGTCCATTCATCTCGCGGATTTCAGCGCGTTGCATCAGATCATAGGCGAGGGCGCGTGTGAGCAAAGCCCAGAGATTGGCTCGCACCAGCAGATAGGGTTTGAGCCCGCCGGCCTCGCCCGCTTTGAAATGCAAAGGGTGGTCGGCATCGGCCTTCACCTCATCATCCAAATTGGTGCGGAAAATCAAATCATCGCCCTCAAAGCGCATGGAAACCGCCAGAAAAGGCGCGTCTTCCACGGCAATGGGCACTTTTTCGACCGGGGTGACGAGGAAATAGCCCTCAGGGTCATGCCTCAGCACGCGCGCAAAAAGGGCCACCAGAGCCGGGCGGGCAATGGGGGCGCCTTGGTGCCACCAGGTTCCGTCACGGGCGATTTTGAGGCCAATATCGGCGCAAAGCGGCGGGTTCCACAGATGGACAGGCGGCAGGCCTGCCTTGCCACGCGCCGCTGCCGCAAGGGCCTCAAGCTGGCCCTGCCTCTGATTGTCCCCGGATTGCGCCATAAGTGTGAGCCATCCTCTCGTGTGGACGGTGGGCGACCCGCATCGACATTGCCGCCCGCTGTCCTAAACTAACTGGGTCAGGATGAAACGGGAACCGTCAGGTCCATCGGGCGCCGGGGGAAATGAGATGCAGGACAATATGGCCACGTCACTCGATGCTGCTGTCACCCGGGCTGCTGAATTGGCGCTGGAGCGCGTGGGCGCGGCGCGCGCTGCCATTGGCACAGTCATCTTCGGCCAAGAGCGTGTCGTCGAAGAGGCTTTGGTGACATTGATCGCGGGCGGTCACGGCCTGTTGGTCGGTGTGCCAGGTCTTGCCAAGACCAAGCTCGTTGAAACACTCGGCACAGTGCTTGGTCTTGATGCGCGGCGCGTGCAATTCACGCCTGACCTGATGCCGTCTGACATTTTGGGCTCTGAAATTTTGGAAGAAGGCACAGATCGTGCGCGCTCCTTCCGTTTTGTGAAAGGCCCGATCTTTGCGCAATTGCTGATGGCAGATGAAATCAATCGCGCGAGCCCGCGCACGCAATCAGCGCTTCTGCAAGCCATGCAAGAATATCATGTCACCGTCTCTGGTGAGCGGCATGATCTGCCAAAGCCTTTTCATGTGCTCGCCACACAAAACCCACTTGAGCAAGAGGGCACTTATCCGCTGCCCGAAGCGCAGCTTGATCGCTTCTTGATGCAGATTGATGTTTTATATCCAGATCGCGCAGCGGAGCGGCGCATTCTCATTGAAACAACGGGTGAAGGTGAAACGCGTTTGCGCGCGGCCATGAGTGCGGAAGATCTCATGGCGACACAGCGTTTGGTGCGCCGTCTGCCTGTAGGAGAGCGTGTTGTCGAAGCGATTTTGGATTTGGTGCGCGCCGCACGCCCCGGTGAGGGTGGCGATGAAGTGACCAAACATGTGGCTTGGGGGCCTGGCCCGCGCGCAGCGCAAGCTTTAATGTTGGCCGCGCGTGCGCGCGCTCTTGTTGATGGGCGTCTTGCGCCATCTCTTGATGATCTTGTGGCGCTGGCCGAGCCCGTCTTGAAACATCGCATGGCTTTGACCTTTGCCGCGCGTGCTGAGGGCTGGAGCGTCTCCTCCGTCATTGCCAAATTGACTGAGCGGCTTGGCTAATCTCATGACGCGGGTCGAGCTCCTCAATCGTGATGTTGCAGAGCGTGAAGCTTTGCATCCGCTTGGGGCTTTGGATTTGGCGCGCCGTCTGCCGGGTCTCATTGTTGCAGCCAAAGATGTCGCTGCCACCGTTATGCATGGTATGCATGGGCGCCGTCGTGCAGGCACGGGCGAGACCTTTTGGCAATTTCGTCCTTTCACTTTTGGTGAGGCGAGTGCGCGCATTGATTGGCGCCGCTCAGCGCGGGATGACAGGCTTTATGTGCGCGAGCGCGAATGGGAAGCGGCCCATACAATTTGGATTTGGGCGGATCGTTCGGCCTCAATGGCCTATGTTTCCGATCTTGCTTTGCAGCCAAAAATAGATCGCGCTTTGGTGCTGGCTTTGGCGCTTGCAGATTGTTTGGTGCGCGGGGGAGAGCGTGTGGGCATTCTTGGCCTCACACGCGCTTTTGCTGCGCGCGATATTGTTGAACGTCTAGCTGAGCGCATGGCAGAAGAATCAGCGCGACCCGATTTTGCAGCCGCCGAATTGCCGCCTTCAGAAGCGCTCGCACCACGCACGCAAGCGGTCATTCTCTCCGATTTTCTCTCCGACCCGCAGGAGATTGCCGCCACGATCAAAAACATGGCCTCGCGCGGGGCGCGCGGTCATTTGGTGATGATCACCGATCCGGTGGAAGAAACATTCCCCTTTGCGGGCCATACAGAATTTCGCGATGTCGATTCATCGGCGCGTCTGCGTGTGGGCGAAGCGCAATCGTTCCGCGCGGCCTATATGCAGCGTTTGCACGAACATCGCGAGCGCTTGCGAGAGGCTGCACGTTCGCGCGGTTGGACCTTTGCGCTGCACCGAACAGATCGTCCGGCATCTGAAGCTTTGCTGGCTTTGCGGATGCAGCTTGAAGCCGGGCAGGGAGGCTAGACATGTTGGGTCTGCCGCTTGCTTTTTCAGCGCCTCTTGTTCTGGCCGCTTTGCTCGCCCTGCCTGCACTTTACTATGTGCTGCGTTTGACGCCGCCGCGCCCGCGTGAAATCTCTTTCCCGCCGTTGCGGCTTATTCTTGATTTGCAGGCGCGCGAAGAAACGCCTGCGCGCACACCTTGGTGGTTGCTGGCTTTGCGCTTGCTATTGGCAGCTTTCATCATTCTTGCAATGGCAGGCCCGATTTGGAATCCGCCGTCTGCATCTGTGCCATCACGCGGGCCTTTGCTGCTGGTGATGGATGATTTCTGGCCTTCAGCGCCCAATTGGGCAGAGCGCGTCAATGCGGCCTCTGAGCGTATTGTTTCTGCCAATCGTGAAGGGCGCCCTGCCGCACTTCTAGCTTTATCAGAAGGCGCGCGCGAAATTATTGCGCAAGATTCTGCGCGTGTGAGTGAGCGTTTGCGTGCCTTAAAGCCCCAGCCCTTTATTGCGGATCGCATGGCGGCTTTGCCAGCCATTGAAAAATTTTTGAGCGTCCATCGCGAGGCTGAAATTGTCTGGATTGCTGATGGATTGAAAAGCGGCAGGTCAGAAGAATTTTCAAATGCGCTCGCGCGTCTGGCGGGAGATCGCCTCGTGCATCTTGTGCGCGCAGATCGTCTGCCGCTTGCCATTTCTGCCACAGAAAATGCGCCCGGCACATTGGATGTGATCTTGCAACGCGCGCAGACGCAAGGCGTAGCCGCAGGGCAATTGCGGGCCTTTGATAAAAAGGGCCTTGTTATGGGCCAAGCAGCTTATGATTTTGGCGCCGCGCTTGAGACCAAAGCCTCTTTCGATCTGCCGATAGAATTGCGTAATGAGATTGCGCGTGTGGAAATTGAGGGCGAACATTCAGCCGGTGCTGTCAGCCTGTTGGATGAACGCTGGAAGCGCCGCCGCATTGGCATTGCCGCAGGTTCAACAGCCGATGTCGCGCAGCCTTTGCTGTCTCCGCTTTATTATTTGCGCCGTGCTTTGCAGCCCTTTGCGGATGTGCGTGAAGCCCAAGCCAATCGCGGCGATCCAATCCTCTCCTTGTTGGAAGATCGCTTATCGGTTTTGGTGCTCGCCGATATTGGCGTGATTTCTGGCAAGACGCGCGATGATGTGACACGCTTCGTCAATGAGGGGGGTGTGCTTTTGCGCTTTGCGGGATCGCGTTTGGCGGGCGCGGCGGATGATCTTGTGCCGGTGCGTTTGCGTCGCGGTGGACGTGTTTTGGGTGGCGCTTTATCGTGGGATCAGCCGAAGCAATTGGCGAGTTTTCCCAATGAGAGCCCTTTTGCAGGCCTTGTTGTGCCTCAAGAAGTGACGATCACGCGCCAAGTGTTGGCCGAGCCGGATGCCAATTTGCCCGCGCGCACATGGGCGCAGCTTGCAGATGGCACACCCTTGGTGACAGCAGAAAAGCGCGGCAAGGGCCTGATTGTTTTGGTGCATGTCACGGCTGATACAACTTGGTCGAACCTGCCTCTGTCAGGCCTGTTTGTTGATATGCTTCGCCGTACAGTCGCTCTATCAGGCGAAACATTGGCGAGTGGTGGCGATGCGCAATCAGCCCAACGCGCAGAAACGCTGAGCCCGCAACGCACGCTCAATGGTTTTGGCACTTTGGGGCCACCGCCGCTCAATGCGCGGCCGATCCCCGCGCAATTTGTTGGCGCACCAACGGCTGAACATCCGCCGGGTTTTTACGGTCCCCCCGAAGCGCAAGTTGCGGTGAATACAGTGCAGCCGGGTGAGAAGATGGAAGCAGCCTCTTATGCCAGCGCCTTTGTCTCAGAGCCTTTGTTGCGGGCAGCGCCCATTGATTTGCGCGCCAGTCTGATCGCTTTGGCTTTGGCGCTTTTCTTGGTCGATGCTTTTGCCTCTTTGTGGCTGGCGGGTGGCTTTGATCAATTGCGCGGACGCAAATGGGCGCGCGGTCTTGCTTCCGCCCTTCTTATCTCTTGCGCAGCTTTGATTGCTTCTGGCGATCGCGCACAGGCACAGAATAGGCCAGGCGATGCAGCGCTCACCACGCGTCTGGCTTTTATTGTGACGGGTGATGCGCAAGCCGATGAAGCAAGCCGTTTGGGTCTTGCCTCTCTCTCGCGTGCTTTGGCGGCGCGCACAGCTTTGTCGCCGGGTGAGCCGCAGGGCGTTGATCCAGCGCGGGATGAATTGAGTTTTTATCCGCTCATCTATTGGCCGATTGTGGCGACGCGTCCACAGCCTTCGCCCGAAGCGGTGACGCGCATTTCGAATTTCATGAAACAGGGTGGCACAATTATTTTTGACACGCGCGATGCTTTAATCGCGCGCCCCGGCGGCCCGCCCTCGCCCGAGCAACAATGGTTGCGCACCATGTTGGCGGGCGTTGATGTGCCTGAATTGGAGCCCATTCCGCGCAGCCATGTCGTGACAAAGACATTTTATCTACTCGAAAATTTTGTTGGTCGCACGACTGTCGGCCAAACATGGATTGAGGCGCTGCCGCCCGATAATGCCGATCAATCCAATCGCCCCGCGCGCGCGGGTGATGGGGTGTCGCCCGTCATTATAACCTCGAATGATTTGGCTGGCGCAT
>CAWUNF010000018.1:0-12085 GCA_963923195.1 uncultured Hyphomicrobiales bacterium
CGCCCGGAATAAAGCGCAACAGACGCGGAATCCGGCGCAGCATTTTCATCTGGTCAGCGCCAGCCACACCCGATTTTTCGGTCTTGCCGCGCAGCTTCTTCAAGAAGGCGCGAAGACCACCCGTCGAATGGGTGGTGAATTTGCCCATGCGGGTGAGTTTCGCGACCTCGCCCGAGGACATAGCGATCACCATTGCATCGCATGTGTCACGGCGCGCGGCGAGGGCCGGCAAGACCGCATGGATATGATCTTCCATGAAAAGCATGGTCGCGATGACAATGTCAGCTTGCGCAATATCGCCATTGCAACGGGCAAGCGCTTCCGCATCCTCGCCCCAATGGGCAGCCGAATGCATGGTCAAAGTGAGACCTGGAATTTCCTTGCGCAGCAAATTTTGCGCGCGCGCCACCGCCCCCGCCAGGTGATCGTCGAGTGTGACGATCACCACGCGCACGGGGCAGCTTTCAGCGGCCGTAATGCGCTTTGGCTTCATAAAGCGTCTCCACATCGATGCGGGTTGTCCCGCGCTCAAGAGCAAATTTTTCAGTGTTACGGCGCGCTTTGCCGCGCACGAAGAAGGGAATTTTGCGCAGCTCTTTTTCAGCGTCCAAGGTCCAAGCGACTTGCGCGCCGCCATCAGCCGTCGCCACCACAATGGGAGCCACTGCCGGCGCTTCTTGGACAGGTGCTGAGCCACCCAGATGCGAGGGCGCAATGCCATCGCGGAATTCAAAATCACCGCGGAACATGCCGATGAGATGTTCTTCCAAACCCATCATCAATGGGTGCACAAATGTGTCGAAGAGCACATTGGCGCCCTCAAAACCCATTTGCGGGGAATAGCGCGCCGGAAAATCCTGCACATGGACCGGTGCTGAAATCACCGCACAAGGCATGCCAATACGCTTTGCGACATGGCGCTCCATTTGCGTGCCAAGCACGAGTTCAGGAGCGGCTGCAGCAATGGCCACTTCGACATCGAGATAATCGTCGGTGATCAGCGGCTCAACATCATAAGAGGCCGCAGCTTCACGAATTTCTCGCGCAAATTCGCGCGAATATGTACCAAGGCCAACAATCTTCATGCCGATTTCGCGCGAGGCCACACGTGCAGCCGCCATTGCATGAGATGCATCGCCGAAAATGAAGACGCGCTTGCCCGTTAGATAGGTCGAATCCACCGAGCGCGAATACCAAGGCAAACGCGCACGATTTTCGAGGCCCTTGGGAACGTCAATGCCCGCAAGCTCTGCAACTTCTTTGATGAAAGCACGTGTGCCTGCAACACCAATCGGAATTTCGCGTGTTTGCTTTTGCCCATAAGTGCGCTGCAGCCATGAAGCTGTAACATTGGCAATTTCTGGATAAAGCACAACGTTGAAATCAGCATCTGCCAGGCGCGACATATCAGCGGGAGACGCACCGAGCGGAGCAATCACATTGATGTCGATGCCCATAGCTGAAAGCAGAGATGTGACTTCCGTCAAATCATCACGATGGCGGAAACCAAGCGTGGTCGGCCCCAGAATATTGCAAGATGGGCGGCGCCCTGCCCCGCGTGTGGCTTCATCACGTGGGCGCGTCAAAGCGCGCGCAATGCGATAGAATGTTTCAGATGCGCCCCAATTTTCTTTCTTCTGATAGGCTGGAAGCTCAAGCGGAATGACGGGGATGGGCAGATCAAGCGCTTGCGCCAAGCCACCTGGATCATCTTGGATCAATTCAGCGGTGCAAGATGAGCCAACAATCAAAGCTTCCGGCTTGAAACGCTCATAAGCATCACGCGCTGCATTTTTGAAAAGCTCAGCCGTGTCGCCACCCAAATCACGCGCTTGGAAGGTTGTGTAGGTCACAGGCGGGCGCGTGTCGCGCCGCTCAATCATCGTGAAGAGCAAATCAGCATAAGTGTCACCCTGCGGCGCGTGCAAAACATAATGCACATTTTTCATGGCCGCCGCGACGCGCATGGCGCCGACATGGGGTGGTCCTTCATAGGTCCAGACGGTGAGCTGCATGGCTTAAACCTCCAGCAGCGCGCGCCGCATCAAGGGGCGCGTGAAAAGTTCAGCGAGATCGGCTGCTTGTTCAAACCCCTGCACGGGCGTGAACACGAGTTCGATCGACCATTTTGTGGCAAAACCTTCCGCCTCAAGCGGATTGGCGAGACCAAGTCCACAAACCGCGAGATCTGGTTTGATTTCGCGGCAACGATCGAGCTGGCGCTCAACATCTTGGCCTTCAACAATGTCGACATGATCAGGCAGCAAATCGAGTTCGGCAGCCAGATGACGACGGTGCAAATAAGGAACGCCGATTTCGGTTAATTCCATGCCGAGCTCTCGCGACAGAAAGCGCGCGATGGGCACTTCCAATTGCGAGTCGGGGAAGAAAAAAAGGCTGCGTCCGGCCAGTTTTTCACGATGCCGACGCAGGCTCGCTTCAGCACGGGCGAAGGCTGAAGCGATTGTGTCTTGAAACACCTGCTCTCGTACATGAAAAACCTGAGCGGCCGCACGCAGCCAGGCTTCCGTGCCCTCTACACCGAGGGGGAAAAGGGCCGGAATATGAATCGCCCCGCGCTCTTCGAGCGCACGCGCCGTGTCACTCAAAAAGGGTTGAGCGAGCAAGAAACGCGTCTTCGGGCCGATGGCTGGCATGTCTGCCGCATGACGCGCTGGGAGGAAGTCGACGCGCGTCAATCCCATCTGTTCGAAGTATCTCCGAAACTGATCTTCAACAGCGTCAGCGAGAGCGCCGACAACAAGCAGTGAGGGTTCAGCTTGTGCAGGAAGTGTGGGGCATTGCGCCACCAAAGCAGCAAGACAAGCGTCTTCACCTTGCGTGAATGTGGTTTCAATGCCGCTGCCCGAATAAGACAGAACCCGCACATGCGGCATGAGTTTTTGCGACAGACGTGAGGCTGCGCGCGATAAATCAAGCTTGATCACTTCCGAGGGGCAGGAGCCAACCAGGAAGAGCATTTTAATGTCGGGGCGCCGTTCAATGAGACGACCAACGACGCGGTCAAGTTCTGTATCAATATCCGCAAGACCAGCGAGATCGCGCTCTTCAATAATGGCCGTTGCAAAGCGCGGCTCTGCAAAGATCATCACACCAGCCGCCGATTGAATGAGATGCGCGCAAGTGCGCGAGCCCACCACAAGGAAAAAGGCGTCTTGAATTTTCCGATGCAGCCAAACAATACCGGTGAGGCCGCAAAAGACTTCACGTTGGCCACGCTCTTGGCGCAGGCTCGGGCCTGTGGGGCGATCATCACAAAGGGGCAGACTCATGTCGTCACCCCGCTCATGTCGCTGGCTTCACGCCGCGCAGCGCGCAGTTTCAACAGGAATTGCGCTGCATTGACCACATAAGTGGCATAGGCGGCGAGCGCGAGAATCATCTGGCCACGCGCATCCATCCAATCGGTCGCCAGCGCAATGAGATAGGCCGTGTGCAGGCCGATCACGAGCATGCTGACAACATCTTCCCAGAAGAAGACGGGGGCGAAGAGATAGACGCCGAAAACTTCACGTTCCCAAATCGCGCCCGTGACCATGATGAGATAGAGCACGCAGGTCTTAGCAATGATGGAAATCGTTGCAGCGACATAGCCTTCGCCCGTGGCGAGGAAGCGCAAGACCAGTCCGGCACTGATCAGAAAAACAAGAAATTGGACAGGCGCGAGGATGCCCTGGACAAGCGTCCACCCCGAGCGGTCACGGCGAGCCCGTTCCTCGGTGGAATATAGCCCGACCTTGTTATTTGGCCCTGCGGCCATGAGAGCCCCCTGGTTCCCCTGACCTGCCAAGCTAGGAGGACTTCCCTGAGGTGTCAATTTAAATTGACGTCTAAAACTTTTTACACAGTCAGCTTAAAGGCATATTGCGCGGGACCCGCTTTGGGCCTTAAGCTCTTTCTTGACGTTGGCGGACCGGTCTTTCTGGGGTAGAGACTTCCAGAGGGGTTCCGAGGGCCATGTCGCCGGGCCCGGGTCTTATGGGTTGGGGGAGGTCCTATGGCAGACCTCAACAGGCATCCAGGAATGCGCAAACAGGCGGAAGGCTCGAGCGAGCCTTTTCCGGGAGCCGGCTATTTGCCTGAATTTGTCTCGGGCGAGGTCTTTCCAGAATTGATGCGCAGCTATGGGCTGGATCGCACATGGCTCATCCGCAACACCCCGGCTATCACACAGACAGATATCAACCTCTTCTGCGACCTTGTGAATTCGGGCGACCAATCCTTCATGATGGCGGCCCTTGCCGCTTTGCGCAGCCAAGGCATCAGCGCCCAGCAATTGCTACTTGAGCTCCTCACTTGTGTTGCCCAAGAAATGGGCCGCCGCTGGACCTCGGATGAGACGGATTTCAGCTCGGTCACCATTGCGCTGGGCCATCTTCAGCATTTGCGCCGCGCCATTGCGCAATTTGATGATCTGAGCCTGCTCCCCTCAGGGCCGCCGCGCCGCGCACTTCTGGCGCCCACGCCCGGCGAGCAACATGATTTCGGCCTCATGATTGTTGACCATTTTTTACACGCTGCTGGCTGGGATGTGCACACGTGTCCAGCCGTCAGTGCTGAAGATGTCATCAGCCGCGTTTCGAAAGATAGCTTTGAAATTGCTGGACTTTCGATCAGCGGAGAGTCATATCTGATGGGGTTGGAAAAACTGATCTCAACCATCAGGCGGACATCGAAAAACCCGAATATCGGCATTTTGGTTGGCGGTCAGTTGTTGATTGAAAGACCAGAGCTCGCCCTTCTCATTGGTGCGGATGCAACCGCACAGAACGGCCAAGACGCAGTCAAACAGGCAGAGCGCATTGCCCTGAGCAAAGCATCAGCCTCGGAACATTTGATGGAATGATAACCGTGCCCAGACTCGGTCCCGCTAAAAACAGCACCCACGAGGTCGTGCAGAACGGAGCAACCTTGATACCGTTTGCAGAAACGGAAAAAAGCTTAGGGTCGCTCGGCACGTCGATTGTTGCGCGTCTATTAGCTGCTGCTTCCGACATTACACTCATCCTTGATGCGCAAGGCGCCATCATTGATGTGTCCGCTTCAACTGACACTTTGGCGCATCCAGAAAATTGGATTGGCAGCAAATGGGCTGACACTGTCACGGTCGAAAGCCGCGTCAAAATTGATGAGCTTTTGAAAGAAGCGCGTGCAGGTGAAAATGCACGTCCTCGTCAAGTCAATCATCGCATCACAGGCCAGCCTGATCTGCCCGTACGCTATTCTGTGATTTCGCTTGGCAAGGGTGGTCGCTTTGCTGCTTTGGGTCGCGAATTGCGCCCACTCGCACAATTGCAGCAGCGTTTGGTGGAAGCCCAGCGCTCGACAGAATCTGAATTCCTGCGGCTTCGCAGCGCTGAAACGCGATTCCGCATTTTGTTTCAAACAGCAGCAGAAGCTGTTGTGATGGCCGATGCCAATTCACTCAAGACGATTGATGCCAATCCCTCTGCTGCAGCCCTTGTTGAAGTCACAAGCGGCAAAATGATTGGCCGCGCCATTGGCGAAATTTTTGATGCTGAAACGCGCACAGCGATTGAACCGCAGCTTTCTGCTTTGCGCAGCATTGGTCGCATTGAATCTTTGCGCGTGCGCCTCTCCAATCGTCGTGAATGCTGGTTGTCAGCCACGCTGATCCGCCAAGATGACACAGCTCAAATGCTCATCCGACTGACACCTTTGTCAGATGGAGCCGCAACAGGCCTGCCGCTTGGCAAATTGCACATGTTGCGCGCTTTGGAAGGCCTGCCCGATGCAATGATCTTGATTGATCAACATCGCTGCATTTTGGACACCAATGCCGCCTTTTTGGAAATGGCGCAGATTTCCTCTCTGGCACAAGCCAAAGGCCAAGCGATTGAGCGCTGGCTTGGCTCATCAGGCGTTGATCTCAATGTGCTTTTCGCCAATTTGCGCGAACATGGCACGATGCGAAACTTCTCATCGCTTTTGCGCTCTGACTTTGGTCATGCGGAAGATGTTGAGATTTCCGGCATTTGCATGCCTGATGGCGACAGCCCCCGCTATGCTTTGATGATCCGCAGCATGGCCCGACCGGTGCGTGCGAATCAGGCGCTTGGGACGGACGCGGCCCGCAATGCTGAACAGCTTGCCGAACTCGTTGGCCGTGTGGCGCTCAAAGATTTGGTCCGCGAAACGACCGAAATCACGGAAAAGCTCTGCATTGAAGCCGCTTTAAAGCTCACCGGCGACAATCGTGCGGCGGCCGCCCAAATGCTTGGCCTCTCCCGCCAAAGCCTTTACGGCAAATTGCGCCGTTACAATATCGGCGATCTGTCTGACCCCGAGGAGGGGGAAGACTCACCTGACTAATTGACAGTCTCATACGTCAATCTAGCTAGACAGCTTCCATGACCCCGGCCTAGGCTGGGGTCATGTCGACTCCAGCCCTCACCTACCCGGCTCCCGCCACCATTCTCGAGCTCTTAAAGCCAATCACATGGTTTGCACCCATGTGGGCGTTTTTATGCGGCCTCATTTCCATTAACGCGCCTTTGTCTGAACGCTGGGGCTTGGTGATTGCTGGCACTTTGCTGGCAGGGCCTTTGGTCTGCGGCACAAGCCAAGCGGTGAATGATTGGTTTGATCGTCATGTGGATGCGATCAATGAGCCTGATCGCCCCATTCCTTCAGGCCGTATGCCGGGGCGTTGGGGTTTTTACATTGCGTGCATTTTCACGCTTCTATCGATGGCGCTGGCTTGGATGCTCGGCGAGGCTGTTTTCATCGCCGCTCTTTTTGGTCTCATTCTCGCTTGGGCCTATAGCGCGCCACCCTTTCGTTTGAAATTAAATGGATGGGCGGGCAATGCAGCCGTTGGTCTTTGCTATGAAGGCCTGCCTTGGTTTACGGGTGCGGCTGTCATGGGCGGTGCTTTGCCAAGCACGAATGTCATGGCACTCGCGCTGCTCTATTCCATCGGCGCTCATGGCATTATGACGCTCAATGATTTTAAATCGGTGGAAGGTGACACGCGCATGGGCGTTGCATCGCTGCCGGTGCAATTGGGCGTGATGCGAGCAGCAAAACTTGCTTGCGTGGTGATGGCGCTTCCGCAAATGGGCGCGATTGCTTTGCTGCTGACATGGGGACGGCCCATTCATGCAGCCATTGTCGGCCTTTTGCTCGCAGCGCAATTCGTCTTGATGATCCGTCTGCTGCAAGATCCCCGCAAATATGCCGCTTGGTATAATGCAACAGGCACCAGCGCTTATGTGCTGGGCATGATGGCTTGCGCCTTTGCGCTTCGTGATCTTCCAGGAGTCACGCCATGAATGGTGACGAAAACCACGGCACTCTCACTTGGATTGATATTATCCGCATCGGTCTGGTGCAAACATCAATTGGTGCCATTGTTGTCATTGCGACATCGACATTAAACCGCGTCATGGTGGTTGAAATTGGTCTGCCTGCGCTGGTGCCGGGCATTCTCATGACATTGCATTATGCCGTGCAAGTTTTGCGGCCCCGCTGGGGCCACGGTTCTGATGGTGGACAAAAGCGCACGCCTTGGATCATCGGTGGCATGGCCCTGCTTTCCGTGGGTGGTGCGCTTGCCGCTCTTGGCACAGCCATGATGCAAGATGATGTCACAATGGGTCTTGTGGTTGCCCTTATCGCTTTTTTGATGATCGGCATTGGTGTGGGAGCGGCTGGCACATCGCTGCTGACACTTCTGGCTGTGCGTTCCCATCCTGCACGTCGTGCACCAGCGGCCACCATCGTCTGGACGATGATGATTGCAGGCTTTGCCGTCACTGCGGTCAGTGCAGGCAAAGCGCTTGATCCTTTCTCAGGCGAGCGAATGATTTTGGTTTCATCCATCGTCTCAGTCATTGCTTTTGTGGTGAGCACGCTCGCCATTTGGGGCATTGAGCGCAAAGGCACAGATCGCCCGCAAGATGAATCCAAAAAAGCGCCGTTCAAAGAGGCTTTCAAACAAGTCTGGTCAGAGCCGCGCACGCGCCGCTTCACCTTTTTCGTTTTCACCTCCATGTTTGCCTATAATGCGCAAGATTTAATCTTGGAGCCTTTTGCAGGCCTCGTCTTTGGCATGACGCCGGGACAATCGACGCAGCTCGGTGGCATGCAACATTCAGGCGTGCTTGTTGGCATGATATTGGTCGCATTGGCTGGATATTTTGCAGGCAAGCGCGAAACATTACTTTTGCAACGCTGCATGATTGGTGGCTGCATTGCCTCTGGCATTGCAATGGCAGCAGTTGCAGCCGGTGGCATTGTCGGTCCGCAATGGCCGATCCGCAGTGCGGTTTTCGTGCTGGGTGTCGCCAATGGCATTTTCTCCATTGCCGCCATTGGCTCGATGATGGCAATGGCGCGCTCAGGCCATGAATCGCGCGAAGGAGTGCGCATGGGGCTCTGGGGCGCAGCCCAAGCACTCGCTTTTGCTTTGGGTGGCCTCACGGGCACATTGGCCGTGGATGTCGCGCGCTGGGCCTTTGGATCACCAACACCTGCCTACACAAGTGTCTTTTTGGGCGAGGCCGCTCTGTTCATTCTCGCCGCATTGCTTGCAAGCTTTGTGGCACGCGGAGAAGAACAAGAAAAAGACGCTCAAACATTTGAACCTCAGATGGAGCACGCCAGATGAGCACAGCTGAGATTTTCGATGTTGTCATTGTCGGCGGGGGTCCCGCTGGCGCAACAGCCGCCTATGATTTGGCCAAGCTTGGCCGCAAAATTCTGCTGCTCGACAAGGCTGGTCGCATCAAACCTTGTGGTGGCGCAATCCCACCGCGCGCCATCCGCGATTTCGATATTCCTGATCATTTGCTGAAAGCAAAGATCCGCTCCGCGCGGATGATCGCACCCTCTGAGAAAAGCGTGGACATGCCCATTGATGGCACGGGCTTTGTCGGCATGGTGGATCGCGAAGATTTTGATGAATATTTGCGGGTGCGCGCTGCTGAGGCTGGCGCTGATCGGCGCACCGGGACGTTCCACCAATTTGATCGGCGCGATGATGGCCTATGCATCATCACATGGCGCGATAAATATGAGCATGACATGAGCGTGCTGACGCGGCTTGTCATTGGTGCAGATGGTGCCAATTCTGCTGTGGCACGCGCCGCCCTGCCCGCACAACGCGTGCCCTTCGTTTTCGCCTATCATGAGATTGTCGAAACGCCTGAGCAGATTGAACCCGAACATTTTGAATCAACACGCTGCGATGTCTATTATCAGGCCAGCGTCTCGCCTGATTTTTATGGCTGGGGCTTTCCGCACGGCAAGACCATTAGCATCGGCACGGGTTCAGCAGTCAAAGGCTTTTCGCTGCGCGATTCTGTTGGAGATCTGCGCGCCAAATGCGGATTGGCTGCGGCAAAAACCATCCGCAAAGAAGGCGCACCTCTCCCGCTTTATCCCGCCAAAAAATGGGACAATGGTCGCGATGTCATTCTCGCAGGTGATGCGGCGGGTGTCGTGGCGCCTGCTTCTGGTGAGGGCATTTATTACGCGCTCCTTACAGGGCGTCTTGCGGCAGAGGCCTGCCATGAGGCTTTGCGAAGTGAAAATTCTGCGGCCCTCACGCAGGCACGCAAACGCTTCATGAAAGATCACGGGCGCATCTTCTTCATCCTCTGGATCATGCAGAGCTTCTGGTATCGCAGCGACAAATTGCGCGAGACCTTTGTGAAGATTTGCAAAGATCCTGATGTGCAGCGCCTCACATGGGAATCCTATATGAACAAGGCGCTGGTGAAGCGCGACTTCATGGCGCATGTGCGCGTCTTCTTCAAAGACTTGGGGCATATATTGGGCCTGGCTTCGCCAAAACGCTCTTAAAACAATTCCGTCTGGTGCGAGTGTAACCAAGACGTTTTATCTGGATTGCCGCGTCGGCCTTCGGCCTCCTCGCAATGACGGGATCAAATACGAGCACGCATTTTCATTATCTCGCGTGCCATGACCGATGAGGAAGAACGGGCGCTATCTCCCAGCCGTCATTGCGAGGAGGCCGAAGGCTGACGCGGCAACACGTCATTGCGAGGAGGGCGTGAGCCCGACGCGGCAATCCAGAAAAAGCTGCGATATGCGCCATCCATGCAGACAATAAAAAACGCGGCCTTGAGGGCCGCGTTTTCTATTCGAGAGAGGCGGGCGGGAGGTCCCGCCCTCTCCTTATTTCGGACGTGCCAGTTCCGCCGCATAATCTTTCAACATGCTCACACCTGCGAGTGGCTTGTTGAGACCCTGATGGCAGGTGGCGCAATTGGCCTTAGGCGCATCGCCTTCTGGGCCTAAGCGCTTGGCTGGATAGGTCGCTTTCAACGGATCAAGATAATCCTTGTTGAGATCACGCGCCATCCGAATGCCATGCCATGCCGTCACACGTTGCGGGGTCGATTCTTCCCAATTCCCGAACGAACGGGAATTGTGACAGAAGGTGCAATTCACACCCAGACCCTCAGACATATGCGTCATCAGAGCATAGGTCTTTTCCGCCGCTTGGATCGGACGACCAACCGTGTCTGATAAAGTGCTCGTGCTCGCAACGCGGATTTCCTGCGCACCCAAAAGATAGATGGAGAAAGGATCGCGTGGGAGCGAAGAGCGAGCAATCAGATCAGCCGGTTCATTCTGACCCATTGGGTCAGCAGCAGAACCACGTGCCACATGGCCCGGATCAGCAAACCAGATATTTTGCGGAACCGGATTGCCACGGTGACAGGTGTAACATGTCACACCTGTCGAGGCGACGTGAGCCTTCCAATCTTCATTAATATGCTGCGTCATCTGCAACATGCGGCGCGCGACAACTTTCGTATACATGCTGTCGTCGGCCAGATTTTCGAGATTATGGCAATAGCCGCAGCCTTGTTCGGGTGCGACCCATTCCGTAATCGCCGTCATCACGCGCAAGAACTGGCCTTCGGAAAGATGGCCAAGCACTTTCACATTTTGATAGGCTTTCGATGCCTTATCACCACCTGCATCTGCTGCCGGTTGCGGTTCAGGAATCTTATTCGCATCGAGTTTAGCTTCGTATTTCTTGGCATTGGTGATTTGCACCATGCCCGTCCCACGATAGCCATTCTGATCAGCTTTTTGCGGCGGCGCTTCACAGCCGGCCACAAGGCCCGCCACCATGAGTGCTGCAAGCATCAAGCCTTTGCGGGGAGCGTGTTTAACGAGTGACATCATTTCACGCCTCCCAATGCCTTGAGCGGATCAAGCACAGCAGGCTCTGTCGGTGGATAGGGCGGTGCCACACCATGTTCGACAGCCCACATGTACCAATTGTCCACGACTGTGCCGGTGAGCAGAATGCCAATGCCACCCGTCAATGGGCAAAGCACAGCAAACCACCAAGCCCAACGATGGATCGATTCCATCGTCGCATTGAAGCCCATCGTCCAGCGCCAGAAGAGCGCTGCACGCTCCGATGCTGAACCACGATCGACAATCTGTTCGATTTCGCGCTCACCGCCGTAGCGACCGACAGCCAAAATGGTGGCGGCATGCATGGCAAAGAGCAGCGTCGACCCATAGAGGAAGACGATCGAAAGCGCATGGAAGGGATTATAGAAGAGATTGCCGTAGCGGATTGAGAAAGCCGCCGTCCAATCCAGATGCGGGAAAATGCCGAAAGGCACAGCCTCGCTCCATGATCCCATCATGATCGGGCGAATGAAGCCCAACACAAGATAGAGCCAAATGGCTGCAGCAAAAGCCCAGGTCACATGCGAACCCATGCCAAGCTGTCGCGCACGACGATACATGCGCACCCACCATAAAATGATGGACATGGTCAGGAAGAAACCTGCCATCAGCCACCAGCCACCTTCATTCAAAGGCGGAATGGACAGGCCATATTTGGGAGCTGGTGGTTCAAGCGCGAGCCAGAAGAGGTTGCGCAAGAATTTGCCCAGCGACCAATCAACTTGCGCCAGCATGTTGAGGCCGATGATCTCAAAAGCGACAAGGCCGCAAAAGAGCGAGAGAACGCCAAGCGTGCCGAGATAAATCGGACCGATCTGTGCGTCGCCGAGTTTGCCAGCCCAGTAGAAGAAGAAACTCT
>CAWUNF010000019.1:0-12061 GCA_963923195.1 uncultured Hyphomicrobiales bacterium
GAGAGCACATGTTCCCAATGATCGACTTCATCAAGTCGCTCGGCCAAATGTTCTGCGCCACAAATTTCAAGCGCACGCAAACAAGCGGCCGTCGAATAGGCTTCCAATCCACGCGGGAAACAGATGATGTCGCTGAGGCGCCCCGCCTGTAAAACAGGATTGGCCGCCACATAAGACACTTGCTCGCCGACGGGCACGCGGATTTCGCCCTCGCCCCAAAGCCAAAGCCCGGCCAAAGCGCGCAAGAGGCCCGATTTACCAACCCCTGCTGCACCGCTCACGATAATGCGGTCACCAGGTTCAAAACGCGCATGGGCGCGACCAATAACAATCTCGCCTGATGGGCGCATCAAGCGCACTTCATGCAGCTCAACCCCATCAGTGGCGCGCGGCGGGCGCACGATCAGCGGCACGCCATTTTGCTCGCTGCGGTCGGCATCATCCATCGCATCATTGAGTTCGACGATACGCCGTGCAGAGGCCGCCCATTCCGCGACGCGCGAATAATTATCGACGAGCCAGCCAATGGCGATCTGCACCTGCACAAAGGCTGAGGCGAGCTGCATGACTTCGCCAAGCGACAATTCACCAGCGAGATATTTGGGCGCGGCTAAAACCAGCGGAAAGACCGGCACCATTGCCGCATTGCCATTGGTGAGCCATGTGATGCGCGCATGTTGGCCAACAACCCGCATCCATTTGGCAGCCAGCGTCCCATAAGTGCCAGCCAATTGGCGGCGTGCATGGCCCTCGCCCTGCGTCAGCACAATGGCTTCCGCATTTTCGCGCATGGCAATCATTTCGGCACGAAAACGCGCCTCCGCCTCATTGCGTGCGGCCACAGCGCCCGACAGGCCACCACCAACCAGCGGCATGAAAGCTGAAACCACCACGCCATAGACCAGCGCGCCGATCACCATGAAAGCGGGAATGTGAAATTGCTTGCCGCCAAAGGCGACATCCAAACTGCCACCAACCGTCCAAAGGATCACCACAAAAGTGGAGGCCGTCAAAACAGCCGTGAAGAGACCAATGGCGAAATCAGTGAGCGGTTCGGTCGCCATCCGCACATCATCGGAAATGCGATATTCAGGATTGGCAAGACCGGAACGGGCAATGCGCATCCGATAAAAACGCTGGCCAGAGAGCCAACGGTCGAGCAAACCTGTGGTGCACCATTCGCGCCACCGCACTTGTAAAGTTTCGCGGCAGATCAAAATGCCAACACCGACCGCCGCCACACAAAAGACGAGCAGCGGAAAAGCAAAGGCCGCCAGCGCCGCCCCACCCGTGTCATGATGTTCGAGCGCATCAAAGAACCAGCGGTTCCACCGGTTCATGGCGACATCGACCAAAAGCTTGCCAATCAGACAGGCGACCAGACCAAAAGTCAAAAGCCCCGCCGCGCGCGCTGTCGCGCCGCGCCAATAGCCACCTGCAAAACGAATGAAAGATCGCAGCAAATGCGATCGCTTCTCCTTGTCCGTCTCAAGATGATGTGCGAACGGCGTCCCGGTCATTCTCTTCAATCCCTTGGCGCCCAATTCGCAGGTCGAGCATGGATAAAGGATAAGCAGGCCGATGCGCGCTCTGAAAGGCGCGGAGCCCCTTGGATGGGGCCTTTCGGGTCACGAGCGCGTGAGACAAGGCCTGTTCTCACGCAACGGTGATCACAGGCGCTCTCGCGAGCACCCGCTTGTCACACAGACCAAAGCCTCTTTGAGGCGGATGATGGGAAAAGATTTAGAGTGGCTTTTCGTCGGGCTCGGTTTCTTCGAGGGCTTCCGACACATCTTCCAAACTTGCGCCTTGGCTGATGCGAATGGAAATATCGCGCAACCGCGTCAATTGCTGGACGATGGTCGGCACATGATCGAGCCCTTCCATCAAGCGCCACACATAAACCAGAATAGCGAAAATATCGCCCGTTTCACTTTCTGGAAGAACGGTGGCGCGCAAAAGAATGGCAATAAAGACTAAAATCGACAGGACTTCAATGATGGTCCAGTTGAAGGCCGAAGCATCAGAGAGTTTCACACGCCAATTGCGAACAGCGGTGAAATGCTCCCGCACTTCCGAGCGTTGATAACGCTCAATAAAACCCACTTCCTGTTCAAGCTGGTCATTGAGCCCTTGGTTCAGCCGCGAGGTCACGCGCACATAGACTTTATTGACCAGATAAACCGGGATGAAGAGCAGCGCTGCCAAAGCGCCAATCGTCAGATCATACCAGAAGAGAATAATGGCCGAGCCAAAGATATGAATGAGCGAGGTGATGACCACCGGCACATCAATCTCAAAGAAAGTGACGAATTCGCGCGACATGGCCGAGCGCGCGGCCACAGAGGTCGCCTCAATCCCCGCCTTGCGCTGGCGGATGATCGTCTCTTCCACAATGTCATTATAAACCTGCGTATAGACGCGGGTGTCATACATCTGGCGGAAGCACCCAATGGAGGCGCGCCCCGCCCAAGCCAAAACAATAGGCAGAGCATGATGGAAGTCATGCGACATGAGACCATCAATCGCCAGACCCGTGGCCCAAGGATAAGACAATTCGAGCAAATCCTCGATGAATGTCAGGGCATAGGTGAGGCCGATGCGCCACTGATAGGGGCGAACCGCATCCAAAGCAGTATGAGTCTTCGGCTTTATCTCGTTCTTCTTCTTGCGCAACATGTCTCATTCCGGGCGCGACATTCTCAAAACGGGCAGATTTGCCACCTTCTTGCCGCAATTGAGGCCGACAAGGCCGTCACCTGATTCATCAATAGGGCAAGTCGAGGGGGCCTGAAAGGCCCTGCGTTCAAACGACTGCGGCAGACCGTGTTGAGGCCTGTCTCATGCCCCGGGGAAGTTGATGGCAAATCTGTGCTGTTCAACTGATGCCCCCGAGGAGATTTAATGGTCCGTTCCAAAGCAAAGACGCGCGCAGCGAAAGCTGCGGCCCTGATGCTTTCAATTCCTGTTATGGCCCATGCCATGACGGCAATGGAACGCGTACCCCTGCCCGTGCCAAGACCGACTTGGCTCGAGGCCGCCCCGATTGAAGACCCTATTCAAAGCTCCGCCCAAGACGCCCGCATCCCGACAGCAGATGAAATATCGGGCCCCGTGCAACTGGCCTCCTTGCCAGATCGCGTGCCGCTTCCCATTGCGCGTCCCCTTTGGCTCAAAGCACGTGATCTGCGCGATGCGCATGTCGCGAATGATGCGCCCGAGACGAATGATGCATTGCTGCTTCCGACAAAAGTCGCAACCATGCCCGCGCATGTCCCACTTCCCATTCCGCGTCCTGATTTTCTCGATGCGCTTCCTGCTGATGATGAGAGTGCGACCACACGCGTGGCACGACAAGCGCCCGATGAGGACGCAGCGCCGCGCGCCACCTCACCTCTGCATGGAATGATCGAAGATTATGCGCGCCATCATGGTGTGCCTGTGCGTCTTGCCCATCGCATCGTTCAGCAAGAGAGCCGCTACAATCCCGCGCTCAAGGCGAAGGCGCATTTTGGATTGATGCAAGTGAGCCTACCGACCGCCAAATCGATGGGCTATGCAGGCGATGTCGCAGGCCTCTTAGATGCCAAGACCAATCTCACTTATGCCATGCCCTATCTCGCCAATGCGTGGATCGTCTCAGGCGGACATGAAGAGAAAGCGCGCCGTCTTTATATGAGCGGCTATTATCCGGAAGCAAAGCGCAAAGGTCTCTTGAAAGAGCTGCGCAACGCCAATAGCCCGCCGGTGGCAATGCCGACAGAAGCGGCCGATGCCCGCTAAGCGGCATTCAACCCGCTCTATCCTTCATTTTGAGATCTGACAGCCCAAGTCCAGAAATGGCTCCGGCACAGCGGCTTCTTGGCTTTTATGGGGAGCACATGCCCCAAAAAGAAAACGCCTCTCCGATCCGCAATGGGACGAGAGAGGCGTCTCGAATGAATGCAGCGTGAACTGCAAATCACCCTGCCGTTGACACGACCACCGCGAGGGCAGTCGTGTCATGCGGCTGTTCCCGACCCTGTCTTGCGACAGGACCCAAGAATTAGGCGGCCGGAGCGGCCTTAGCCTTGCGCGGAGCGCGCTTCTTGGCCGGCTTGCGAGCAGCCTTCTTGGCGCCCTTGCGAGCCGTCTTCTTAGCGGTCTTCTTGACAGCCTTGCGAGCGGTCTTCTTGACAGCCTTCTTGGCGGTCTTCTTAGCAGCCTTCTTGGCGCCCTTACGTGCACCCTTCTTGGCAGCGCCCTTGCGGGCAGTCTTCTTGGCCGCGGTCTTCTTCGCAGCCGGCTTACGCTTCGTTGTTGCCTTCGCCATCTGAGGTCCCCTCTGATTTGTCCGCCGGCAAAAGAAAGTGAGTACCGGCATGAGGCGTGGATAAAGTAGCTCCGTTAACGAGTGGTGCAAGTGTCTGTTTGGTGAATGGCGCGTTTTCGACCCCATCATACGCTCGCAAAACCATCGCGCAGCAAGCAATCATCGCATGCCATTCAACGCATCTTGCGGGATGATTTTGCGGATGCAGATGATCACTTTGAATGCTCTGAATGCGCCTTGCGAACGGCCCCTCTCAACAGGCTGCACAAAGGCCCACAAAGCCCTGATCCCACGCCACCCCAATGAAGAAATGCCCAATTTTAGCGGGTTTCTTGCGCGAGGTCGGCGTTAACCAAGAATAAACCATGCGATTCGGGCGCGGATTCTTGTCAAGCCCAAAATGACCTGAGAGCGGATTTTTTAGCGCGCTCTCCGCGGCTCATATGGGGCGATCAGAGATGCTTGCAAAGATCGTGACAAGAGCTGTGCAAGACCTCTCTTAAGCATCAAAAAAAAAATTTTGCGGAAGGCGATTTTTTTCAAAAAAAATGCGTCGCGGAGACCGCGACGCGATGCGAATCGCGCAAATCGGGAGAATCACTGCTCCCGAACTGCGTGTGATTCAGATCCCCAATTTCTGTTTGAGGAGGTCATTCACGGCCTGCGGATTTGCTTTTCCGCCGGTCTGTTTCATCACCTGACCAACAAACCAACCGAGCATTGTTGGCTTTGCTTTCGCCTGCTCAACCTTGTCAGGATTGGCTGCGATGATCTCATCGACGGCTTTTTCAATCGCTCCCGTATCCGTGACCTGCTTCATGCCGCGCTGTTCAACGATCGCATTGGGATCACCACCTTCGGTCCAAACAATCTCAAACAGATCCTTCGCAATCTTGCCGGAGATGGTGTTCGCGGAGATCAGATCGACAATCGCACCGAGCTGTTTTGCAGAGATCGGCGAGGTTGCAATCGTCTTGCCTTCCTTGTTCAGACGACCAAAGAGCTCGTTGATCACCCAATTCGCTGCCATTTTGGCATCGCGACCGCGTGCGACCTCTTCAAAATAGTCTGCGGACTCGCGTTCCATGACGAGCACGCCCGCATCATAGGGCGGCAGACCATAGTCTTTGATGAAGCGCGCGCGCTTATCATCCGGCAATTCTGGAAGATCGGCCTTGAGCACATCCACATAGGCCTGATCAAATTCCAAAGGCAGGAGATCAGGATCAGGGAAGTAACGGTAGTCATGCGCTTCTTCCTTCGAGCGCATGGAACGCGTCTCACCCTTGCCCGGATCGAACAAACGGGTTTCCTGATCAATCTTGCCGCCATCTTCGAGGATGGCGATCTGACGACGCGCCTCAACCTCAACCGCCTGACCAATGAAGCGGATCGAATTGACGTTCTTGATCTCGCAGCGCGTGCCGAAAGGTTCGCCCGGGCGGCGCACGGACACGTTCACGTCAGCGCGCAGGCTGCCTTCTTCCATATTGCCGTCGCAGGTGCCCAGATAACGCAAGATGGTGCGCAGCTTGGACACATAGGCACGTGCCTCTTCCGCTGAGCGGATATCGGGCTTGGAGACAATCTCCATCAGCGCAACGCCAGAGCGGTTGAGATCGACGAAGCTTTCATTGGGCGACTGATCGTGCAGCGACTTGCCCGCATCTTGTTCCAGATGCAGGCGCTCAATCCCGACAATGATCTGCTCAGTTGGCGTCACATCGACGATGACTTCGCCTTCGCCCACAATCGGGCTCTTGTACTGGCTGATCTGATAGCCCTGCGGCAAATCGGGGTAGAAGTAATTTTTGCGATCAAAGACCGAGCGATGATTGATCTGCGCCTTGAGGCCAAGGCCGGTGCGGATCGCCTGTTTGACGCATTCCTCATTGATCACGGGCAACATGCCGGGCATGGCCGCATCGACCAGCGACACGTGGCTGTTCTGGTCGCCACCAAAGGCGGTGGATGCGCCAGAGAACAATTTAGAATGAGATGTGACCTGTGCATGGATTTCCATGCCCACGACGATTTCCCAATCGCCCGTCGCACCCTTGATGAGTTTGGAGGGTTTGGCTGTCGACATCGCAATCACCACCAAGCTTGCGGCAAAGTCATGCGACCAGCCGCCTGTTCAATCACTTCTGCAACGGAGAAGAGTGTCTCTTCTTCAAATGGACGGCCGATCAATTGGAGGCCCAAAGGCAGACCATTGGCTGACAATCCACCCGGCACGGCCAGACCCGGAAGGCCCGCCATATTCACCGTCACGGTGAAGACGTCGTTGAGATACATTTCAACCGGATCAGCGGAGCCCTTCTCACCAATGCCGAAAGCGGCAGAGGGTGTGGCCGGTGTCAGGATCGCATCAATGCCATCTTGATAGGCGAGCTCGAAGTCGCGCTTGATGAGCGTGCGGATTTTCTGTGCGCGCACATAATAAGCATCATAATAGCCGGCTGAGAGAACATAAGTGCCGATCATGATGCGGCGACGCACTTCACGGCCAAAACCTTCCGCGCGTGTATTCTCATACATGGACTGAATGTCTTTGCCCGGGACCCGCAAGCCATAACGCACGCCATCATAACGCGCGAGATTGGACGAGGCTTCAGCGGGAGCCACAATGTAATAAGCCGGCAGCGCCGTCTTGGTGTGCGGCAGAGAAATATCGACGATCTCAGCACCGGCCGCCCGCAACCATGCAATGCCTTGTTGCCAGAGCGCTTCAATTTCAGCAGGCATCCCATCGATGCGATATTCTTTCGGAATACCGATCTTCTTGCCCTTGATAGATGCACCGACGGCCTTTTCATAATCAGGCACAGGCGCATTCACGCTGGTTGAATCTTTTGGATCATATCCCGCCATTGAACGCAGCATGATCGCGCAATCGCGCACATTGCGTGCAATGGGGCCCGCTTGATCGAGCGATGATGCGAAAGCGGCAACGCCCCAACGCGAGCAACGACCATAGGTCGGCTTGATCCCAACTGTGCCGGTGAAAGCGGCGGGCTGACGGATAGAACCGCCCGTGTCCGTTGCTGTTGCGCCCAAGCACAGATGAGCTGCCACAGCAGCGGACGAGCCACCTGATGAGCCGCCTGGAACAAGAAGGCCCTTCTTGTCACCCTTCAGCGCGGCCTTGCCCTGATTGGCATCCCAACCCGGCGGCAACCAAGGCGAGGCAACAGGACCGTAATAAGATGTCTCATTGGACGAGCCCATCGCAAACTCATCCATATTGAGCTTGCCGAGCATGACCGCACCATCGCGCCAGAGCTGGCTCGTGACCGTGCTTTCATAGGGCGGCTTGAAGCCATCGAGAATATGCGAGCAGGCCTGCATATGCACGCCATCCGTCGCATAAAGATCCTTGATGCCAAGCGGCAGTCCTTCAAGCGGACCTGCTTTGCCCGACGCAATGCGCGTATCAGATGCCTTTGCCATGTCGAGCGCCTTTTCCGGCGTCTCAACAATATAGGCATTCAGGCCGCGTGCCTTTTCAATCGCCTCAATATGCGCCTTGGTCAGCTCGACGGCGGAGACTTTCTTGGAAGCGACCGCATCGCGGGCTTCAGAAAGCGAGAGTTTGGTGAGGTCGCTCATTATTCCACCACCTTCGGCACGGTGAAGAAATGATCCTCAGCACCCGGCGCATTGCGGGTGACGACATCAGGACCCGCATGATCGGTCACTTCATCCTTGCGAAGCGGCAAGCGCATCGGAATGACAGAGGTCATTGGCTCGACGCCAGCGACATCAACAGCGCTCAGCTCCTCAACAAAGGAGAGAATGGCATTCAGCTCTTCCTGGAGGTGGGGAACCTCCTCATCGCGCACAGCGATACGCGCAAGATGCGCGATCCGGCGGACGGTGGCCTGGTCGACGGACATGAAAACTCCGTGGGAGAAACGACGGGTTTAAAGGGAACGGAGCCTATAGCACCCCCCCTTAGGGCTGGGCAAACCTTGGGACCAAATCCCCCGGAAAGCCTGTCCTGAGAGGGTGAATCCGTGCTAGTCCCCCTTCATGGCCACAGAAATTCTGACCCTCGACGCGCTTGCCGACCGCCTGCCCCGCTTTGCGCGGCTCATCGGGCTCGATCTCGGCACCAAAACCATCGGGGTCGCCGTGTCTGATGTGGAGCGGCGCATTGCCTCGCCCGTGGAGACCATCCGGCGCGAGAAATTCACACCCGATGTTCAAAAGCTCGCAGCCATTGCCAAAGCCCAAGAGGCTTTCGCGCTTGTCATCGGCCTGCCGCTCAATATGGATGGAACAGAGGGACCGCGCGCGCAGGCCACGCGCTCTTTCGTGCGCAATCTTGACCAGCTCATCAAACTGCCGGTGATCTATTGGGATGAGCGCCTTTCAACTGCCGCCGTGACGCGGACGTTGATTGAACAAGATGCATCTCGCGCCAAACGTGCAGAAGTCGTCGACCGCATGGCGGCGGCTTACATATTACAAGGTGCACTCGACCGATTGCAGCGCTTGGCGCAAGATGCACGCGCGCAAAGTTGACGCAAAGTGAGCCGAGTTTGCGCCAAGCTGTTCATGTGCGCCCTCTCATACGATCTTTGCACTGTGCGCGTGCGGCACTTATGCTATGGTCAAGCTCAAGATAAATTGTGTTGAGACGACCCATGCCCCCGCGCCTTGTGACTGAAGGTAATGTCACCCGTCTTCATTCTCCTGCTGCCGCAAAGACGACAGAGACAGATGCGCGTGTGGAACTCGCCCGCTATATCAGCCAAATGGTTTTGGATCTCGAGCGCATGGCCAATACGGCCAATCTCGAATTGCTCGCTTATTTTCTCGCAATGGCGCGTGCGGAAGCCGATACACTTGCCAATCTCGCACCAGACGTGCAGCCCGAGCGCGAGACGCAGACACAAGCGCCCTATCGCGCCGAGTGATCTGATTTCGTCATCAGTGAGATGAGCGCCCCGCCGTGGCGCTCTATCAATCCTTCCAATTCCAATTCGAAAATGGTGACGCGCAATTGCGCAAGCGGCGCTTCTGATAAGCGCGCCAAATCATCCATCGACACAGGTGATGGACCCAAAAGATCAAGAATGCGCGCTCGCCAATCCATATCCTCTTGAATGATGTTCGGACGCGGCGTGACAAAAGGTGCTGGCGCCTCTTCATTCATTTCATGGCCGGGCATGGTGAGCGGCACTGGTGCTTCATCCAAAAGATCAAGCTCATCCCAAAGCGGATCGCCTGCATCTTCATGCTTTTCAAACAAAGTCCCAGGCTGCGGCAGGCCATCACGTAAAATGGGCGCAAGCGCATTCAAAATATCAAGAGCCGAAGTGCAAATGATCGCTCCATTGCGCAAGAGATCATTCGTCCCCTCCGCGCGCGGATCAAGTGGCGAGCCGGGAACCGCAAAAACATCGCGCCCCTGTTCGCCCGCAAAACGCGCGGTAATCAATGAGCCGGAGCGGCGCGCCGCTTCCACCACCAAAGTGCCAAGCCCAAGACCTGAGACGACCCGATTGCGGCGTGGAAAATCACGCCCGCGCGGCTCCCATCCCAAAGGCATTTCACTGACCAAAACACCGCGCTCAGCAATGGCACGCGCCAAATCTTCATGTTCGCTGGGATAGATGCGATCCAGCCCACCAGCGAGAACCGCAATCGTACCCGATTGAAGAGAAGCACGATGCGCACGTGCATCAATGCCGCGCGCAAGGCCCGAAATAATCACCACATCTTGCGCGCCAAGTTCTGCGGCGACGCGCTCCGTAAAAGTAAGACCTGCCGCCGAGGCATTGCGCGAGCCCACGATCGAAATGGCCGGACGCGCAAAGAGACTGACATCGCCCAAGACACACAGAACAGGCGGTGGCGCATCTATAGCGCGCAGGCTTTTGGGATAATCACTTTCACCCAGACACAGAAGGCGCGCGCCAAATTTATCGATCGCCTCTAACTCGCGCTCGCAATCTTCCCGCGCGGCAATGCGAATGGTGCGACCTGATTGCTTCCCCAGATGCGGCAAAGCCTCCAAAGCTGGCCCCGCCCCGCCATAGCGATTGACAAGTGTGCGAAATGTGCGCGGGCCAATATTTTCACTGCGGATTAGGCGCAGCCAATCAAGACGCTGCGCATCAGACAATTGCATGGGGAAACCCCCGTCAAAAAATAAAAAACGCTCTTTAAAAAATTAGGCTTTGGGTTCGGCCTTTTGGCCGATCTTGCCTTCCGTCCCCGACAGAATGCGCCGGATGTTTTCAGCGTGACGGAACCAGAGCAAAATCGCAAGCGCGACGAAAAGCTCAGCCTCATCCGTCAAGCCAAAGACCATGAGCGAGATGGGCACAGCCAAACTTGCCACCAAAGCGCCCGCAGATGAATAGCGCGTCAGATAGGCCGCCGCGAGCCAAGCACCAATAAAGACAAGGGCTGATGGCCAATGAAGTGCGGCGACCAAACCTAGAAAAGTCGCAACGCCCTTGCCGCCTTTGAATTTCAGCCAGACCGGATGCAAATGGCCAATGAAAGCGCCAAGCCCTGCAATGATCGCAAGCTCGCGTGAAAATTGTGCTGCGATCAAAACTGCAACCGTACCCTTCACCGCATCGAGCAGCAAAGTGGCGGCCGCCAAATCTTTGCGGCCTGTGCGCAGCACATTGGTCGCGCCAATATTGCCTGAGCCGATGGAGCGCAAATCGCTTGTGCCTGCAAATTTTGTCAGCACCAGACCAAAAGGAATGGAGCCAAGCAAATAGCCGAGAAGAAGGGCGATGATTTTCTCTTCCATAGGGCTCAGCCGTGCAGCACTTGGCCCGCAACAAGAGCGAGCTTCACAACGCCTTGCAGACGCGCCTCATCAAAGGGCGTGTTGCGGCATTGCGAATGAAGTTTTGAAGGATCAACGACGAAAGGCTCGTCAGGATCAAAGCGGATGAGATCAGCCGGCGCGCCCTTGGCAAGGCGGCCTTGCGGAAGCCCCAAAATCTCAGCCGGACGCGAGGTCATGGCGCGCAGCAATTTTGGCAGTGCGACTTGTTCTGCATGGACGAGGCGAAGTGCTGCCGCAAGCATCGTCTCCAGACCAACCGCGCCTGCTTCAGCCTCAGCAAAGGGCACACGCTTGTCTTCGACATCTTGCCCGCAATGATCGGAAACGATCACATCAATCGCACCTGAATTAATACCCTCAATCAGCGCAAGACGTTCATCCTCATGGCGCAGTGGAGGATTGAGTTTGAGGAAGGTGCGATAATCGCCAATGTCATTTTCATTCAGCGTGAGATGGTTGATCGACACGCCACATGACACTTTTAAGCCGCTCGCACGCGCTTTCACCATTGCATCCAGCGCAAGCGTCGTGGAAATGAGTTCGGCGTGATAGCGCGCCCCCGTCATAGCCACAAGGCGCAAATCGCGATCCAGCATGATCACTTCTGCTTCGCGCGGAATGCCCATCAGGCCAAGGCGGGTGGCAAACTCGCCTTCATTCATCACACCGGTTGCGGCAAGATCGGGATCTTGCACGACATGCATGACAAGCGCATCAAAATCGGTAGCATAAGTCATGGCGCGGCGCATGACTTGCGTATCGCGCACAGACATGCGGCCATTGCCAAAGCCAATCGCGCCTGCGCGCGACAATAGACCCATTTCACCAATTTCTTTGCCCGCAAGACCCTTGGTCAGAGCAGCGACGGGATAAAGACGCACGCCATCATTGTCGCGGGCGCGACGCACGAAGAAATCAACCAGCGC
>CAWUNF010000020.1:0-11952 GCA_963923195.1 uncultured Hyphomicrobiales bacterium
CGTCATGCGGCAGCGCGCCGCCCTTGACCGTCAGGGCTTTTCGAGGCTCTCTCTCCTCCATGCGCCAGACATGGACAGCCATGATGAGAATGTTTCGGCAGGGGCTCCCCGCCCTCGCCCTCTATGCGCTCGTCCTGCAAGCCTTTCTGACAGGGGCTGCACCGGCTGCCGCCTTCCATCCTGAAAATGCGCCGCTCTGCGCCGAAATGGCGATGGGCAAGCAATTGCCAGCCTCGCAAGATGCGCATCCCGATTGCCTCTGCTTGGCGCAATGCCTGCAAGCCCATGCGGGTCTTGGCCTCTTCCCAGACATTGCGGCGCTGAATATTGCGCGCGACGCGGCTATTCTCATTCGCGCCGTCCATCATGATGCGAGAAGCACGCTCCTTCCGCTCGAGCGAGGACCGGGTGCCCGCGCACCGCCGATGATCTGATCTGTCTGACAATCTTCACATCATCAGATCACTCGTTTTCGGATTCTTTCCATGTCCCGTTTCTTGCTTGCGGCTTGCGCCGCCACTTTCCTTGCGCTGCCTGCGCAAGCCCATGTCACACTCGAAAAAGCAGAGGCCGTTGCCGGCCAAAATTACAAAGGCGTTTTGCGCCTTGGTCATGGCTGTGATGGCGGTTCTCCCACCACATCTTTTTCTGTCGAAATTCCAGAAGCGCTCGCGCTTGTGCGCCCTATGCCGAAAGCAGGCTGGACACTCAGCGTGGAAAATGCGCCCTATGCCAAGCCTGTTTCCTCACATGGCAAGCAGATCACATCGGGCGTGAAAAAAATCACATGGTCGGGCGGCCGCGTTCAAGACGGCGAATATGATGAATTCATTTTCGTTGGCCAATTGCGTGAGGATGCCGCTGGCCCCATCTATCTGCCGGTCGTGCAGACATGCGAAAAGGGCGAATGGCGTTGGATTGATATTCCCCAAGCTGGACAATCGACCCGCGCGCCTGCGCCCGTCTTGCGCGTGGCACAAGCCCAACAGGCACAAAAGCCAAGCACGATCCGTGTCGAGCAAGTCTGGTCACGCGCCACGCCCAATGGCGCAAATGTGGGCGCAGGCTATTTGCGTGTGACCAATAGCGGCACAAGTGAAGATCGCTTGTTGAGTGGCACGAGCGATGTTGCCAATCGCATTGAAGTGCATGAAATGGCGATGGACAATGGCGTGATGAAAATGCGCGCGCTGAGCAATGGCCTCACCCTACAACCGGGACAAAGCGTTGAACTCAAACCCGGCGGCTATCATCTCATGATCATGGGGTTGAAACAGCCCCTCAAAGAAGGCGCATCTTTCTCGGGCACGCTGAAGTTTGAAAAGGCGGGTGATGTGCCCGTCACATTCAATGTGCTCGGCATGGGCGCGCCCGCCCCGTCAGGTGCACCTGCTGGCGAAATGATGGATCATTCACACCATCACTAACGCCCTTTAAATTGCGGCGCGCGTTTTTCGGCAAAGGCGCGCCGCCCCTCTTGATAATCTTCACTGGCAAAACATTGAGCCACCGCCGCATCAGCGCGTGCGCGATGGCGGAGAGCTTCCGGCTTTGCCAATTCACGGAATGAGACAGCGAGCGCCCGCAAAGTCAGCGGCGCATTGGCTGCAAGGCGTGTGAGATAGGCATTCGCCTCATCCTCAAATGACGTTTGCGGCCACACATGTTGCGCAATGCCAAGACGCTGCGCCTCTGCCCCATCAAATTGCCGCGCGGAATAAAAAATGTCAGCCGCAGCACCAAGCCCGATGCGACGTACGAGGAAATCAAGATTGCTATAGGCGTAGCCGAGGCCAAGCTTAGCAGCGGGAATGGAAAAACGCGCGCCCTGCTGCGCAAGACGCAGATCGCAGGACATGGCAAGCGCAAGACCGCCGCCAAAACAAATGCCGCGGATCAGCGCGAGTGTTGGCTTTTCACATTCCGCCAAAGCAGCAAGCCCGCCGCGCACCGCCTCTTCATAAGCAGCGACCGCGTTCTCGCTTGAGCGCTTTTCGCCAAATTGCGAAATATCAGCGCCCGAACAAAAAGCCTTATCGCCGGCCCCCGCCACGGCAATGGCGCGCACGCTGTCATCGGCCGTAGCGCGCGCCACCAGCTCAGGCAGCGCTGACCACATATCAAAAGACATGGCATTGAGCTTTTGCGGCTGATTGAGGGTGAGCCGCGCCACCCCATCCCGCACCTCATAATCGACCCGCGCCTCACCCATTTTTGCCCCCACACGGCCCGCAAAGGCCCCTTTCACACCCAGTCACACGATTGAGACCAGCCATCCACGCTAAACCCCTCGCTGCAAAGCGCCTTCGGCCTTGCCGGACATAAGACTTTTGGGCTAGAGACCGGTCAGGTCCTGCCTGTCGCACCTCCCACGAAACCGGCGATAGGCCCCCTTTCGCAGGGTGGACCCCCCAGGAGGAAATCCGATTATGACATTTCGCATGAATGCCTTGGGCGCTGCGGCGCTGGCTCTGTCGCTCTCTGCTGGCTCCACTGCCGCGCTCGCACAGGCTGAATTCTACAAGGACAAGACCGTCAATATTTACGTCGGCTATAGCTCGGGTGGCGGCTATGACGTCTATGCGCGCATGATCTCGCGCTTCATGGGCAAGCATATTCCCGGCAATCCGACGGTTATCGTGACGAATATGCCAGGTGCAGGTTCGCTGCGTGCTGCCAATTATGTCTATAATCTCGCTCCAAAGGACGGAACGGCAATGGGCACAGTCGCGCGCGGCGCGGCTTTTGATCCGCTCTTCGGCCTGCCCGGCACGCAATTTGATGCCACCAAATATAATTGGATTGGCTCGGCCAATGACGAAGTCTCGGTCTGCGTGGCGTGGCACACATCCGTCGTGAAGACTTATGAGGACCTTCTCTCGAAGGAACTCATTGTGGGTGGCACGGGCGGCAGCGCCGACACGGATCAATTCCCGCGCGTTTTGAACGGCGTGCTCGACACGAAGATGAAAGTCATCATCGGCTATCCGGGCGGCAATGACGTCAACCTCGCGATGGAACGTGGCGAAGTGCAGGGCCGTTGCGGCTGGTCATGGTCGAGCGTGAAGTCGACCCAACAGAAATGGCTCGACGACAAGAAAATCAGCGTCGTCGTTCAATTGTCGATGAAGAAACATCCTGATCTGCCGAATGTGCCCTCCGTCATGGATGCGGCCAAGACAGATGAGCAGAAGCAAATTCTGAAACTCATCTTCGCCCGTCAGGTCATGGGCCGCCCCTATATGGCGCCACCAAATGTGCCGGCTGATCGCGTGAAGGCCCTGCGGGATGCTTTCTGGGCAACGATGCAGGACAAGGATTTCTTGGAAGAATCCGACAAGGCCAAATTGGAAATCACCCCTGTGAGGGGCGAGGAAATCCAACAATTGGTGATCGACTCTTACAAAGTCTCACCTGAGATCGCCAAAAAAGCCGGCGAGCTGGTGAAATAAAAAACAAAAGGCGGGCTCTGGCCCGCCTTTTTTATTTGTCTCAAGATCAATCGTCCCAGCCATAAAGACGCGCCGGATTCTTCACGAGGATTTTTTCCTGCGCCACAGCATCTTTGGCAAAGAGCGGGATGAGATCAACAAGATCACCATCATTGGGCATAGACTTCACATTGGGATGGGGCCAATCCGTACCCCAAACACAACGATCAGGCGCCACTTCAATCAGCTTGGCCGCAAAGGGTGCGGAATCATGGAAGGGCGGACCAGAGGATGAGACGCGCTCAGAGCCGCAGACTTTCACCCAAGCCTTTTCATCATTCTTCATGAGATCAAGAAGAATGCGGAAGGGCTCTTGCTCCAAACCATCAGAGGCTTTCACGCGGCCCATATGGTCGATGATGTAAGTGCATGGCAGCTTTTCAAGCATTTTCGCATATTGCGGCAGATCGATGGCATCGAAATGCAAATTGAGATGCCAACCAAGTGGGGCAATCATTGAGACCACGCGCTCAAAAACTTTCATGTCGGGCACGCCCCCCAAGTGACGCACGAAATTAAAACGGCAGCCCCGAAAACCCCCTTCGTGCAATTCGCGCAGGCCCTTTTCGGTGATCGTGTCATCAATATTGGCGACTGCGCGATAAGCGCCATTTGAGACAGCAATTGCATCAAGTGCCACGCGATTATCTGTGCCATGAGCTGACGCATTCACAATCACCGCGCGCTCGACACCCAAAATGCCATGAAGCTTGCGGAAAGCTTCTAAAGGCGCATCTGGCGGCGTGTAGGTGCGATCAGGCGCATAGGGATATTTGCTGCCCGGTCCAAAAATATGGCAATGCGCATCGCAAGATTTGGGTGGCAGTTTGAATTTCGGCGTCTTGGTATTGGGATCAGGCCCCGGAATGGTTGGCGTATATTCTATCACGATCAAACCTCTTATAATCCAGCCTTGCCCGCACCACGCTCTTGCGCGCCAGCGACAGCCAATTCCAATTCATTCATCATGCCAAGATCTGCCACCATTGCAGCGGCCTCGCGCATTTCAGCGCCACGGCGCACACCATGCTGGCGCACGCGACCGGCCATATCGACCGAAAGTTTGCGCCAATCAATCGAGGGATAGCTCGCATCAAGCGAGCCAAACACTTCCTTCTCGACATTCCATTCTTTGGCAGCCTTGGCACAATCGACAATCAAAGCTTCAATGCCTTTGATCATGATCGAGCGGCAGAGTTTCATAGCCGAAGCGCGGCCATATTCTTGCGCAACAGGCTGAATATTCATGCCGAGCGCATTAAGTTTGGGTGCGAGTTCTTCAGCCTTGGGGCCACCGCCCAGAATTTGCACTTTGATGCCGGGGCCCGGCACAGGGGCCATGACAGCGCCTTCCACATAATGCGCACCAGTCGGTGCGATGATTTTCGAGGCTTCGGTCTTGGTCATGGGCGCGGCGGAATTGACGTCCAAGAAATATTGGCCGGGCTTCAACCATGTGGCGGCCTGAGTGGCTACTTGCTTCACCTTGTCAGCGGTGACAGCAGAAATAATGACATCTGCGCCCGCGCCTGCTTCCGCGGCTGACATGCACAAACGCACCTGATCATGCGCGGCCGTAGCGCGATGCTTTTCACTGCGCGCCGCATCGGCAAAGAGAATATCAAAAGCAGCAATGCTCTCTGCCCCACCGCGCAATAAGTCACGAGCAAAGATTTGGCCAACTTCGCCATAGCCGATCAGTGTGATCTTCATTGTCTCTCTCTTCTTGCGATCAGACCGGGCCCAAAATGCGCCGGATATTTGTAAATTTCAAATGACGTCTTTCTGAAGATTGATGATTGCCCTTCACGCACGGCGCAAGCGCGGCGCCGACGGCTTGGCGCGCGCCTGCCCATCGGCTTTGACCACGCGCTCAACCGTGGCGCGGAATGCTTCTGCCATAGGTGAAAGCGGACGATCACGGGAACTCAATATACCAATTGTGCGCGTGACACCGGGATTGACGAGCGGCAGAGCAACAAGGCCGCTCATATCAATCCCATCAATTGCCAAACGCGGAACCACTGTGAGACCAACGCCAGCCGCCACCATGCTGGCGGCAGTCGCAATGTGCAAAACCTCCCACCGCCAATCGAGCTGATCACGGCGCGGCCCCAAAGCATCATCAATCAAGAGACGATTGCCCGCTTGCCGACTTGTGCGCACAAGTGGAATGCCGGAGAGATCTCCCCAACTCACCTCGCCGCCCTTTTTCGCAATTGGATGCGTCTTGGGACAGAGCAAAACAAAGGGCTCTTTCATCAGCGGTTTGACTTCAAGATCGGGATAAGTGTCCGACACCAAAGTGAGACCAAATTCGGCGGTTCCATTGCGGATGAGATCGCAAATTTCCGTCGCCGAATTATCATAGACACGCACAGAAACGCCTGGATGAGCCGCATGAAACTCGCGCAGCAAAGCGGGCAGATAATGAACCGCCAATGTCGGCAGGCAGCAGACTGAAATGCGCGCTTGTTTCTCCCGACCCTTTTGGCGCAAATCTTCGAAAGAGGTGGCGAGCTCCGACACCATCGCCTGTGCGCGCGGTAAAAGCTGTGCGCCCGCTTCCGTGAGTGTCACTTGGCGCGTCGTGCGCAGAAAAAGTTTGAGCCCCAAATCCTGCTCGAGCTTTTTCATGCGATGGGAAAGCGCGGTTTGCGAGAGATTGAGCTGGGCTGCCGCGCGCTGAAATGAGCCACGCTCAGCAATGGCGAGAAACGCCTGAAGCCCCAAAAAATCAATGCGCGCATTCATGGTGCAAAGGCTCCCGGCCCGGCCCCGAGGCCTTTGAGGGCTTATGCAAGCATTTCATAAATGAGTGATCAAGCGCAAAAATTTGCATATATTCATGAACAGGCCTTGCCTCTCACAGACGCCCCCGTAAAACTGCCAGCCCTAGTGCGGAGAAAACCATGCGGCTCGCCATTCTCGACGATTATCAAAACCTCGCTCTTTCATTCGCCGATTGGTCGAAGGTGAAAGAGAAGATGGAGATCTCCGTCTTCACAAAGAATATCGCCAATGTTGATGAAGCCGCCAAAGTGCTCGCGTCCTTCGATGTGATCTTGATGATGCGCGAGCGCATGCCGATCCGCCGCGAGCTCATTGAGCGTCTGCCGAACTTGAAGATGATCCTCACCACGGGCGCGCATAATCGCGGGCTTGATGTCGAGGCCTGCCATGAGCGCGGGGTGCTCGTCACTCACACCAGCAATATTTTGGCGCAAGCCACGACGCTCGAACTCACATGGGCGCTGATCCTTGCTGCCGCACGCAATCTGCCGCATGAAGATCGCATCATGCGTGAAGGCGGTTGGCAGGACACGCTTGGCATGCGCCTTGTCAATCGCACGCTTGGCCTGTGCGGCTTTGGCAAGCTTGGCACGGCTGTGGCCAAGATCGGCCATGCTTTTGGCATGAAGACGATTGCGTGGAGCCAAAATCTGACTCCAGAAAAAGCGCAAGCGGGTGGCGCAGAATGGGTGAGCAAGGAAGATCTCTTCCGCCGCTCAGATATTGTCTCCGTGCATCTCGTTTTGTCGGAGCGCACAACCAATCTCATTGGCGCCAAAGAATTTGCGCTGATGAAGCCAGATTCCATCTTCGTGAATACGTCGCGCGGGCCGATTGTCGATGAAGCAGCGCTTGTTGATACGATGAAGCGTCGCGCCATTCGTCGCGCGGCACTCGATGTGTTCAACATTGAGCCGCTACCCAAGGGCCATGTGCTGACGACGCTGGATAATGTCGTCTTAAGCCCGCATCTGGGCTATGCCTCAGAAGATAATATGCGCCAATATTTCGTGGATGCGGTGGAAAATCTGGAAGCTTGGCTTGCCGGCAATCCGATCCGCGTGATGGCTCATCACTAAATAAAAAAGGCGGGCTCAAGCCCGCCTTTTTGACTTTTGGATTGCCGTCATCCATGCGCCTGTTCGCCGCTTTCTAAAGCGGCCAAAATACTGGCCACCAAAGCGCGTGCAGATTCCGCAGACATTTCGACCGCGACTTTGCGCGTTGTATCGCCTGACATGAAATCAATCGACAATGCATGGTCGAGCGAGGCGTGGAACGGGTGATCATAATAAATATGCGCGGCAGTCACATTGGACCAACCGCCCGCCCCTTTCGCCGAACCATTGATTTCAGTTTTTTCGGTGATGTAAGAGCACATGGCTCAAACTCCTCAGCCCAAATGTTTGCGATAGAAGGCATAGACCTTCTGCCAGCCATCATTGGCTTGTTCGACACGATAGGCCGGACGCTCTGCTGCAAAGAACGCATGACCCGCGCCATCATAGCGATGGAACTCGTAATTTTTGCCGCATTCTTTCAACTTGGCTTCAAGCGTATTGACATGATCCGGCGTCGGATTTTTGTCATCATTGCCAAAGAGACCGAGCAAAGGTGCTTTCAGATTGGCCGTGAGATCAATCGGGGCGACCGGGCGTTGTGGCGTCAATTGTGTTGGATCATCCACGACCACATTGCCACCCCAGCAATTGACAGCCGCATCGACACCATCCAACCGGCAAGAAGCCAGGAATGTGTGACGGCCACCTGAGCAAAAGCCAATCATGCCAACTTTGCCATTGGATTCTTTTTGCGCGCGCAAGAAAGCCATTGCGCCTTTCACATCACCGACGACTTCATCATCATAGACACCGCCAGCCGTACGCGCTTTTGCTGCGAGATCATCCGGCGTGCCGGGGCCATAGCGATGATAGAGATGATGCGAGATGCAGGCGAAGCCATGATGGGCGAGTTTGCGCACCGCTTCCAAGGTCCAATCGCACCAGCCGGGCATGTGATGGATCAGCACAACACCCGGAAATGGGCCCGGGCCTGAGGGGCGCGCATAATAGGCTTCAATCTTGTCGCCCTTATCGCCCGTGATGGTGACGAGCTCGGCGATCATTCCGCGATAGGTCATTTTCTTATCTCCTCCCGATTATTACTGATGATGATGCTTAAAAAATCGGGCGGGAAAGTCAAAGCTTCTCGGCAGGTTCGAACAGAGCCAATTGGGGCGGTGGTGCCGCCACGGGGCGGGCATGGAGCAAAGGATTCCAATCGCGCGTCACAATATAGGGGCGCGCCCAGCGCAGGCCCCGCGTGAGCCGCGCCACATCCGCCAGACGCAAAGCCTGCCCTCGGCGGCCCTTTAAAATGCGCTCGACGCTTTTCTCCCCCAAACCCGGCACACAGAGCAAAAGCTTGCGCGGCGCACGGTTCACATCAACCGGATAGACGACATGAACCCCTTTGGCTGGACGACCCATGCGAACACCTCATGTTTGTTCATGTTTTGTTCTTAACAGGATTCGCATATTGGTCAAGCAAGCGGCTCAGCCCTGCCTAATCTCTCAGCTCGTGAGTTGATCCCGCTTGTAAAGCTCGGGGAATTTCCGGGCGCATAGAATGGCGACAAGGATAGTGCCGACACCACCGATGACGACCGCTTTCACCGGGCCGACAAAAGCGGCGAGCGTGCCGGATTCAAATTCACCCAATTCATTGGATGCGCCGATGAAAAGCATATTCACCGCCGAAACACGCCCGCGCATTTCATCCGGCGTTTCCATCTGAATGAGCGAGAAGCGGATGAAGACGCTCACCATATCCGACGCGCCGAGCACGAAGAGGAAGCCCAGCGCGACATAGAAATCGGTCGAGAGACCAAAGCCAATCGTCGCAAGGCCGAAAATGACCACAACTTGGAAGAGACGCAGGCCCGCTTGGCTGCGCAAAGGATAATGGGCAAGAATGAGCGACATAGAGAATGCACCCACTGCAGGAGCGGAGCGCAGCAGGCCAAGCCCGAATGGATCAACAAGGAAAATATCCGCCGCAAAGATGGGCAAAAGCGCTGTCGCACCGCCCAGCAAGACGGCGAAAAGATCAAGCGTGATCGAGCCCAAAATCACTGGACGCGAGAAGATAAAGCGCAGTCCTGCAGTCATATATTCATAAGTGAGCTTTTCAGGTCGATTGGTAATCGTGCGCGTGGTGATGACGAGATAGGCCGCCAAGCTAATGCCAAAACAAACTGCCGTCACACCAAAGACAACATCAGGACCGAAAGCATAAAGCAGACCGCCAATGGCGGGGCCTGCAATGGTTGCTGTTTGATAGGCCGAGGAACTCAGCGCAATCGCATTGGGCAAATGTTCAGAGGGCACAAGGCTTGGAATGATCGCGCCACCGGCCGCGCCTGAAAAAGCGCGCGCGACACCAAAGACGACAATCAGCACATAAAGAAAAGGAACACTCACCGTTTCTGTCGCAGCCACAATGAACAAAGCAACCGCGGCAGACGTGGAGAGAAAAGCGCAAAGGCCCAAAATCTTCTTGCGCGGAAACATATCTGCAATTTGGCCCGCTGGTAACGCGAGCAGAAAATTCGGCAGAAAGATACACAGGCCCACAAGACCCAAGGCGAAGGCGCTGCCCGTCAACGCATAAACAAGCCAGCCAATCGCCACATCAACCATTTGCACGGCGAGCGCATTAAAGGTGCGGGCCACATAAAAGGCGGTGAAGTCTTTAAAGCGGAAAGCAGCAAAACCGCCATGACTGGCCACGGGCACACCTGTTCTTGATCTTCGCGTTCCCGCAAATTCCCCATGCAGGGTCATTCTGTCAAATGAAAGTCAGGTCAAGGCGCGGCCATAGGGGCCAAGAGCGGCCAAAATGCGCCCTTCCAGCTTTTTGACGAAACGCATCATTTCACCATCGGGCGCATGGGGCTGTCGCCCGGCGGGCAAAACCGCATAAAGCGTGCGGGTCAGTGCAGGCCGATCAATCTTGCGCCCCACCAATTTCCCCGCGCGCAATTCTTCAGCCGCAAGCGAGAATGGCATGACACTCGCGCCCACGCCACGCGCAATCAGTGATTTCATCGAATTGATCGAATGAACTTCAAAAGCGACGCGTAATTTCAAAGATAATCTTTGCGCTTCCGCCTCAACAATGGAGCGAATGAGGCCGCGCTCACCACCAATCACCAGCTCGGCTTCCAAAGCCTCAGCCAGAGAAATGGTCGGCGCAGAAGGTGCATTATCGGGTGATGTCACGAAGAGGAAATCTTCTTCCAAAATGGCTTGCCGCTCAAAGCCTGTGCGCGCGCCAATATTATAGGCCAAAATGACATCGAGCTGATCACGCTCAAGCGCGTCGGCCAAAACATTGGAGCGCTCTTCTGACAGTGAGAGAAAGACGCCCGGCATTTCGCGCTTGGCTTCCAGCAAAACATCCGCGCCAATCAGCAGCATGATGGAGGGTGAGAGGCCCAGAACGATGGAGTCTTTTTTCGCAGCACCTAAGGATTTCACTTCCGTGCGAATATCCTCAACCTCGCGCAGTATTTTTTTGGCGCGCTCATAAAGAAGGCGCCCCGCCTCAGTGGGTGAGACGCCACGCGAATGACGAATGATGAGGGCGACATTTAATTCTTTTTCAAGCTGGCGAATTTGCGCGCCGAGCGCGGGCTGAGCCAAATGCAATTGCTCAGCCGCGGCCGTCATATTGCCCGCTTCAATAACCCGCTGAAAATAGGTGAGCTGTCGCAGATTGATGTCGCCCTCCTATTCATCCGCTAATGACCACTGGCGCCTTTGCTGGTCGCACCAGATGTCGCCTTAGCGCTCTCAGTCGCTCGTTTCAAGAGCGATCCATCTGGATCAATGGCTGCAATAGCTTCAATATCAGACTTATCATCAGAATGGGCGCGGCGAACCTCACGATAGGCACTGTCTTTCACATGGATGAAAGCCTCGGCCTTATGGACGGCAGATGAACTCGATAGATAGGTCCGGCCAATTTGGCCAACAGACATCAGGCCAAAGACAATCGCCACATACCAGGCCGGGCGGTTCGACAAGAGCACGGCCAAGGAGGCTGTGATAATGCCAATTTCGGCTAGGAGCTGCGCCACCTCATAACCTTCGGTCGCTTCGAAAAAAGCGTCAATCAAGGGCGCATAGCTAGATGCTCGTTCGGCCGAAGTTTGGCGCTCTTCAGCATAATCAGCATAGAGGCGCACAAAGCGCTCCCGCACAGGTTGGGGAATGGCCGAAGCCCCGCGCAAATTTTCAACATTCACCAGCACAATACGATATTTCGTACTTGCACTGGCTGCATCGCTTGTCGCTTGCGTCTGCAAAATCATCGCACGCGTCATTTCATTGCGCGCGCCGCCAATCAAAGCACCACAAATGGCAACGAGGACGCCGATGACAGCCATTGTCAGGCCGATGAATTTCCCAATATCCCCCGAATGACCGGCATGTTGTGTGTGCTCGGCATGTTCAAGAACTTTGGTCATGGAAACACCTTTTGAAAAAATGAAAAGAAAGACAAAAGCAAAAATCAATCAGGCAAGGCTAGCAAAGAAATTCCCATGAGAAAAGGCGGCCCGAAGGCCGCCTTGCAATAGTCATGAGCTGTAGACCAGCTTCTT
>CAWUNF010000021.1:0-11806 GCA_963923195.1 uncultured Hyphomicrobiales bacterium
CATAAGCCTGTTTCGGGCCCGCGGCGAAAATGCCGAGGCGGCCTTCGCGTGCGCCGTCAATCGCATTGGTGACGGGGGATTCGAGATAGTGAATGCCGTGTGCTTCGGCTTCTTTGCCAATGCGGCGTGCGAGTTCGACGGAACTTGTGGTCGTGTCAATAAGGCCTGCACCTGTGCGCATGGCGCTGAGCAGGCCTTGTGTGAACAAAACCTGTTCGACTTGCGCGGGGCCGGGCAGGGAGAGGAAGACAAGATCAGCTTTCGCCGCTTCCTCTTTCCAATCACCAGCAGCGCTTGCACCAAGCGCAAGGAGATCAGCAAATTTTGCAGGCTGTAGATCAGCCAGTGTGAGCTGATAGCCCGCACGAATGAGATTGGCGGCAATGGGATGACCCATATTGCCTGTGCCGACAAACAGAATGGTCTCTTGTGTCATTTCTTTTTTCAAACAGCCTTGCGGAAGGCCAGAAATTTATCGCCCTTGCGGGGAACGGGCGTGAAGCCGAGTTTGCCGAGCATGTCGAGTGTCTCGCGCCATGTGTAAGTTCGATAATCAATTGTCTGTTCCATGACGCGGCGGCCGCCATCCATGAGATAATAATGTTTCACGAAACCATGATCATGCGGCTCAATTTTTTGCGCATAGATCATGCCGTTGGAAATCTCTTTTTCGTAATCGAAATGCGGACCTTGAATGCCGAGCAGCAACATGCCGCCGGGCGCAATATGGGAAGCGAGTTTTTCTAAACCTGAGCGATTATCAGCATCGCCTGGAATATGGCTCACCATAAAGGGCTCTTTGTCGCCATCAATAACGAAATACCAGACGCCACCATAAGAAAAAGCGGCTTCGAATTTTTTATTCAGTGCGAGGGAGCAGACATTTTGCTGGCGCAGATCAATGGAGGGATAGGCGGCCAAGCGTTCACGCGCTTGTTTCAACATGGCCTCGGTCAAATCAATGCCGGTAATATTGGCGCCTGAATGGCGACGCCCGAATTCTTCGAGAATAAGGCCCGTGCCGCAGCCGACTTCCAAAATATTGGCGAAGGGTCCGTGTTGCTCCAGATCATTCACAATCTGCGCATAGTCGTAATAACCCGATGTCATGATGACATCGTAGTATGACGACATATTGGTATAATCGCCCATTGCCCCAGCCCTTGTTGGTCTGCCCTGTCCACTTTTGTGGCATGTTATTGTAAAGGCAGAGTTTATAGAGAGGATTCGGGTCTTGGAACTGTCAGTTTTCTGACGTGCTCGCCCGCCTCCTTTTTCATGAGCCCTCCCGAATTTTGAATTTGCGGGCAGGCTCCCCTCGGTCCATTTTGACGCAAGCCCTGCTAGAGGCAAGCAATAAGAGGAAGCGGATTATCATGACATTTCCATCGACGGGCAAAGTGGTGCTGCGGACCAATCTGGCCGACCATCCCGTGAGCAAGGCGCTGAAGGACGGGTCGATCCGCTCAGACCTCGTCGAATTTGATTTTGCCGGACCGAAAGTCGCCAATCAGGGTTTTAAGCCTATGGTGCGCGAAGGGGCGTTCACCGCCGGTGAACTGGCCATTGCGACTTATATTCAGGCCAAGGCTTGGGGTAAGAAGCTGACCGCTCTGCCAGCGCCCATTGTCAGCCGCACGCAACACCACACAATTGCTTACAATGCCAATTGCGGGCCAATGAGCCCGAAAGATTTGGAAGGCAAGAAGGTCGGCATCCGCGCTTATTCTGTGACGACCGTCATGTGGGTGCGCGGCATTCTGCAACATGAATATGGCGTTGATCTTTCCAAAATTCATTGGGTGACGGTGGAAGATCCGCATGTGGCGGAATTTATCGATCCGCCAAGCTGCACGCGTGTGAAGCCGGGTGAAACGCTGGAGCAATTATTGGCAGATGGCGAAATCGCCGCTGCTGTGCTCGGCGATAAAATGCCAGATGTGCCGGGTTTCACCCATCTCTTCGCCGAGCCAGATGTGCAGGCGAAAGCTTGGATGAAGAAGAACGCCATCCATGTGCCGATCAATCATATTTTCTGCGTCCATTCGGATCTGCCAAAAGAGCGACCCGATGTTGTGGCTGAAGCCTATCGCATGTTGGCTGAGGCCAATGCGGCAGCGCCCGAGGCGGCGGCCAAAATGGCGCCCTTTGGTGTTGAGCCCAATCGCACAAGCTTGCAAATGGCTTTGAACTTCTGCTCAGAGCAGGGGTTGATCCCTCAGCCCATGCGCGTGGATGATTTGTTTGATGATGTGACGCGGCGCTTGGGATCGTAATTTCTGGATTGCTTCGCTTCGCTCGCAATGACGGTCGCTGGTTTGCGATTTTTCAACCGTCATTGCGAGGAGCGCATCGCGCGACGCGGCAATCTAGACACTATCCCTTGCGCAAAATATTCACGCGGAACACTTGGTCGAAAACAAGCTTGCCGTCTTCGCGCTCGGCATTATTTTCAAATGTCGCGCGGACTTTTTGCGGGTCTTTGTCGAAAAAGACCTGACGCTTGGGATCGCGATCAATTTGATCATCGCGCCATTCTTCGAAATTGGCGAAGCGGCGGGGAGCGCGATAGAGGATTTCCTTCTCTTCGCTCGCACCTTTCATGGCAAGCAAAGCCTCATAGGCTTGCGTGCGCACGTCAGTCTCATCATTCACCAGGCAGGTTGCATCATGATAATTGCCCGATGGCACGGGCTCCATAATGTAAAGCAATCCGCCCTTGCGCAATATGCGCAGAGCTTCCTGCAAAGCAGCAGCCGGATTTGGCATGTGATGAAGGCTGTTTGAAAAAATCACCGCATCAAAATGCGCATCACCAAAGGGAATGGCATCAGCGCTGCCCGCGATAAATTTGGCCGACACGCCTTCTTCGCGCGCCTTGTCATTGGCATAAGCAATCTTGCGCTCTTTGACATCAAGACCGGTGACATCAGCAAATTGCGTGCAGAGGCCGCGCGTGAATTTGCCTTCCCCGCAGCCCAGATCAATTACTTTCGAGCCAAGCCCCTGCAATTCAGCCGTGGCGATTTTCACATTGGTCGTAATGGGCAAAGCGGCAATGGCCGCGCGGGTGGGGTGAATGGCTGAAGCAATCCGCGGGTTCATGTTTCTTATCTCTTGATTGGTTCACAGCGGGTTTCGGCTCTTGAGAATAAGCATGAAATGAAAAATATGAAAATAAGATTTTTATCCTAAATTTTGTATTTTTCTATTCATTTGGATTAAATTCCGCATACGCGTCAAACAATGCTTCTTCAAATGCGAAAACGCCGGTTTTATACCTCGGCAAGATGGGTTATTTCTCAAATGATGTTTCTACTGGTTTTGTTGAGATTAACCCGTCAAATGATTTAACTTATCTTATATATTCTTCGCGCTTTTTATATTTTTAGAACGATTATTCTTTGATCGAGCTCGAAATCTAGGTATGGGCTTAAAAATCCGATTCCCAAACAGGAGAATATTTATGGCAACCGCCAGCACAACTGACTACGTATGAACCTTTATAAATTTTCTTTTCATACAAGCTTGAGATATTCCATATTTTGCGCTGTTTCTTTCTATCTGGATTTTGTAGAGTTCAACTGCGACTATTGGACGTTGATCGTGTTGGTATTCGTGTCTTGCGCGATCCTTATTCCGTAAAGTGCTATATTCTCTTTTACGCAACGAAGCAGATGTGCGGTAGAATTCAAGATTTTAATGCGATCAAATCGCTGACAATTGATGTGTAGTGATGTTGTTTAACGCGACCAAGATGCAAGTATTTTTTCAATAAAGGCGCGTTCTGGGCCAAGGCGCAAAGCCTGCGTGAGATCACCGCAGCCTTTGTTTCCAACACCCGCCGACCACACCGTAAGGGCAACAAGCTTGCCTTCGCGCGAGAGGAACGCGCCACCGGAATCACCCGTGCAACCGCCACGCCCTTTGCCTTCCGGATCTTTTGCCCAGATGAGCAGAGTGGATAGCGGTTCGCGTGTGACCAATGTGGCCGAGAGCAAAGTACCCGCTGTCTTGCCGTCATTTTCTTGGCGCAGGCCAAAGCCTGAAATGATGAAAGGTGTGCCGACTTCAACACGCGGTTCATAGTCAATTATCATGGACGTGAAGGATGATGGTAGTGCTCGCTCCAAACGCACAAGTGCAAGATCAATGCTGCGTTCGCGCGTCTTGGGCGCATTGGGTTTGTAGCCCGGATGAATGACAAATTCTTTTGCAGGGATAAAATCATCCGGCTGTGCGCCGGGCCAATAAGCAACTGCTCCTCTGATTTGATGTACGCAATGGGCGGCTGTGAGCAACACATCTGCAGCCACTACATTGGCGGTGCAGAAACCACGTTCATTGAGCAGCATGAGCAAAGAAGATTGTGCAGGACTTCCGATTTGTGCAGGGCCTGTAATAGCAAGAGCCGACGTAGCTAAAAGACTAAGGGCCATTAAGCCTATCTGAATTTTTTGGCGCATGTCGATCATGCCGCTACTTTTATATGAGATGATGGTATTTTCAAAGTAACACTTATCCTGCTTACTGGAACAGCGGATAAGTCCTTGTCGCTTGATAGAATACTACTTTTATTGAGCCTTGAGACAAGCGATGAAGACGGGCTTTTGAAAGTCTTTATTAAAATTGCGAAAAATGCAGTGAAATAGCGCTAAGAGGCGTTTCGATCGCATAAAAATAGAGCATGTGGCTCCTCTCCGTTCCGCTTGAGGAGCAGTTGTGTTTGCTGCTTTTGCCGTTTCTCTAAATCGATGATGCGTGAAGTTTTTTGGGCAGGGGAAATGCCGTTGCGTTTGATTTTTCCTTCTTCTGGCTTGAGGGATCATAATTTGGAACTCACCCGTCAAACTACCACAAGATTTTTTGTACTCGACATTGAATTTGGTTTATGGCTGGCCCAAGATGGCACCAAACGTGCTTCTTGGCGATGTGAATGCCGTTGTGGGCCGCGTGCGCGCCTCGACCCCCATTGCCTGACGGTGGGTTTTGCGGGGCGGGCGGGCTTGGGGTTAGACCTGTTCATCCGGGGTTCACCGGATTTGTGGCAAGTTTTTCTCATGGGGACGATGTTGACCATGATGGCCGTAACGGCCTCCCTCGCGACACCTGCCGCCGCTCAGGCGGAGCGGGTGCGCGCCTGCTTGTCGCCGCAAGAAACCCGGGAAAGCGTGACGGCCCATCAATTGCGTGAGCCGCTCACTTTGTTGCGCGATGCCGCGCGGGAAACGCGCGCTGAGCCGCTGAATTCGCGCCTGTGTCGCTGGAACGAACAATTCGTTTATGAAATGTCGCTGTTGCGGCGTGATGGGCGCGTGTTGCGGATTTTTGTGGATGCAGCATCGGGCATGAAAATTCCCGCACGTGAAACAACAGGGCAGGGGCATTAGCGCCAATGCGTCTGCTCGTTGTCGAAGATGATAAAGACATTAATCGCCAGTTGGTCGCAGCGCTGGAACAAGCAGGCTATGCGGTGGATGCCGCTCATGATGGCGAAGAAGGTTGGTTTCTGGGCGATACTGAACCTTATGATGCAATTGTGCTCGACATTGGCCTGCCCAAGAAAGACGGGCTTTCCGTGCTTGAAGAATGGCGGCGGGCAGGACGCACCATGCCCGTGCTGATTTTAACAGCGCGTGACCGCTGGAGCGACAAAGTGCAGGGCTTTGATGCCGGTGCTGATGATTATGTCGCCAAGCCTTTTCACATGGAAGAAGTGTTGGCGCGGTTGCGTGCACTCTTGCGCCGCGCGAGCGGCCATTCCACCAATGAATTGACCTGTGGCCCGGTGCGGCTTGATACGAAATCAGGCCGTGTGGTGGTCGCAGGCCAAGCGGTGAAACTCACCTCGCATGAATATCGCTTGCTCGCCTATTTGATGCATCACATGGGGCGCATTGTCTCGCGCACTGAATTGGTTGAGCATCTTTATGATCAAGATTTTGATCGCGACTCGAATACGGTTGAGGTTTTTATCGGACGTTTGCGCAAAAAGCTTGGCGTCGATGTGATTGAGACTATACGCGGGCTTGGCTATCGGCTTGATCCGGATGCTACCCCATGAGAGAGCGCGCGCCGCGCTCGCTTGCGCAACGGCTCTTTGCTTCGGCTGTGGCGTGGAGTGTGCTGATCCTGCTCATTGCAGGGCTTATTCTCTCAGGCCTTTACCGGCGCTCGGCAGAAGCAGCCTTTGATGAGCGTTTGGGTGTTTATCTGCGTGCCATTGTGGCAGATGTCGCAACACCCGGGGAAGACACGCGCACCGAGCCTGGCCAATTGGGCGATCCGCAATTCGAATTGTCGCTGTCTGGCTGGTATTGGCAGATCACGCCACTCTCCCAACAAAATGCTAAGGTCAAAGCCTCGCGTTCGCTGTTTGCCAGCCGCCTGCCGCATTTGGCTGATCAAGGTGTGAAGGCTGAAATCGGCGAATATCGTCGCGGCACGACGCAGGGGCCAGATGGTCGCGCGATCCGTTTGGTTGAGCGCGTGATTGAAACAGATGAAGAGGGTAAATTCCTCATTCAAGTGGCCGCTGCCACAGATCAATTGGAATCAGATATTCATCGGTTTGAATATTCGCTCGCTGCAACATTTCTCCTACTGGCTTTGGCGCTTGGTTTTTCCACTCTGGCGCAGGTGCGCTTTGGCCTGTCACCTTTGCGGCGTTTGCAAAGCGAAGTGACGGCCATTCGCCGGGGCGAGGGCGACCATATTGCGGGCAGTTTTCCGCCTGATCTTGCACCTCTGGCAGGTGAACTTAATCTCCTCATCTCATCCAATCGTGAAATTGTTGAGCGTGCGCGCACGCAAGTGGGCAATCTGGCTCATGCGTTGAAGACGCCGCTGAGTGTCATCACCAATGAAGCGGAGGCGGAGGCTTCGCCTTTGTCCGCTAGAGTGCGCGAGCAAGCGCGTGTGATGCGCGATCAGGTCAATCATTATCTTGATAGAGCGCGTGCGGCGGCGCGTTCCAATGTCGTGGGTTCGACGACAGATGTTGTGCCGACCATTGAAAGCCTTGTGCGCACTTTCCAGAAAATTTATCGCGATGGCGTGCCAGCTTTCGATATGCATCTTAATGCCGCGCCGCTGTTTCGCGGTGAGGCGCAGGATTTTCAAGAAATGCTCGGCAATCTCCTCGACAATGCGGGCAAATGGGCAAGTGCCCAAGTGCGTGTCACGCTTGACCTTGAGGCAGGGCCAGCCGGCAGCGGGCAGGATTTTCTGATTCTTTGTGTGGATGATGATGGGCCGGGCCTGCCCCCAGAAAACCGCGCGGCGGCGCTCAAACGGGGCCTGCGGCTTGATGAGACCAAGCCCGGCTCGGGCCTCGGGCTTTCGATTGTGGGTGATTTGGCAGCCGTTTATGCGGGCGAATTTACGCTCGAAGATGGTGTTTTGGGCGGTTTGCGGGCACGGCTGCGGCTTCCTGCCGCCTGAAAATCCGGGACCGCGACTTTATTCGCCTTTGCCCGCAAGGCCCTGAGGCGTTATGACCAGAGCATGATCTGGGCTGCTTTTGCTGTGATGACTGGGGCCGTTGTTTTGGGCGTGCTCTGGCCACTGAGCCGGGCGCGAGCGTCTTCTGTGCGCGCGCCCGATATTGCTTTTTATCATTCCCAGATTGAAGAGATTGAGCGCGACCTGTCTCTTGGCCTGCTAACACCTGAAGATGCTGATGCCGCCAAAGCAGAAGCGGCGCGCCGTTTGCTGCAGCAATCTGGCACAGATGATATGCAGGGCTCCTCGCGCACGGCGGTCCGTGCTGCTGCGCTCTTTGCTTTGATTGCGATCCCTGCGCTCACACTCTCCCTCTATTCCATGCTCGGCAATCCCGATGCACCCGACCTGCCGCTGGAAGCGCGTGTCGATGAGCGGGAAGGCAATGCGGAACTCATGTCGGCCATTGGCAAGATTGAGCAGCATCTTGCGGCCAATCCCGATGATGGGCGTGGCTGGGACATCATTGGCCCGGTCTATATGAAGCTTGGCCGCTATGAAGAAGCCGCGCGCGCCTTTGGCAATGCGGGGCGTCTTTTGGGCGACACGCCAGATCGGCTCGTCGCGCAAGGCGAGTCTCTTGTCTATGCCGCGCAAGAGCGTGTGACGCCGCAAGCCGCAGAGATTTTCGAAAAGGCGCTGAATCTGCGCGAGGGCCACCCTGTTGCTTATTTCTATCTGGCGCTGGCGCGTGAACAGATGGGCGATAAGGATGGTGCGCTCGAGGCCTATACCAATCTTGCGCGCGGCACGCCGCCAGATGCGCCCTGGCAGGTGGCAGTGCGCGCGCGCATTGTCGCGCTGGGCGGACGCATTGATATGTTGGAGGCTGTGCAAAATGCCATGCCGTCCGAACAGCAAGCAATGATCCGCGGCATGGTTGAGCAATTGGCAGGCCGATTGGAGCAAGATGGCAATGATGCAGAAGGATGGCTGCGTCTCATCCGCTCTTATTCTGTCTTGCGCGAAACAGATTTGGCGAAAGCTGCCCTTGCCAAAGCACGCGCGGCTTTGGCGAAAAATGCTGAGGGCCTTGCCCGCGTGAATGCTTTGGCTGATGAACTTGGACTGAAAGGCTGATCATGACCCGCAAGGGCCGCCGCCTCACCCTCATTGCTGCCGCGCTCGCCGTGATTGGCGTGGCAATTGGCTTGGCTCTCTTTGCCTTCCGCGATGGCGTTGTCTTTTTCGTCACGCCTACGGAGCTCGCCGCCAAGACGGCTGAAATGCGCCCCAATGCACGCATGCGCATTGGCGGGCTTGTTCTGCCCGGCTCCGTGCAAAAGGCCGATGAGCGCCATGTCAGCTTTGCCATCACCGACAATCAGACCGAAGTGAAAGTGACCTATACGGGGCTTTTGCCGGATCTTTTCCGTGAGGGACAAGGTGTTGTGGCCGAAGGCCAGCTTATCAATGGTGTGTTTCGCGCAGATAGCGTGCTCGCCAAACATGATGAAAAATATATGCCGCGCGAAGTGGCAGATTCACTGAAACAGCAAGGTGTCTGGAACGATGGTTCTGGACATAAGGACAAGAAGTGAGGGCGCGCGCATGATCGTCGAGATTGGCCATTATGCGCTGGTTCTGGCTCTGGCCCTTGCCATTGTGCAGGGCGTGGCGCCGCTGATCGGCGCGATCCGCCGTGATGCGGCATTGATGGCAATGGCGCAGCCTGCGGCTGTGATGCAATTTCTGCTGATTGGCCTGTCTTTTGCCGCGCTGACGCAGGCCTATGTCACATCCGATTTTTCTGTCGTGAATGTGTTTGAAAATTCCCATTCACTCAAGCCGCTGATTTATAAATTCTCGGGCGTGTGGGGCAACCATGAAGGCTCGATGCTTTTATGGGTTCTGATCTTGGCTTTGTTTGGTGCAACCGTTGCGCTTTTCTCGCGCGGCATGCCGGATGATTTGCGCGCTTTGGTGCTGGCCGTACAAAGTTGGATTGCCGCTGCCTTTTTGCTCTTCGTCTTGCTGACATCCAATCCCTTTGCGCGTTTAAATCCTGCGCCGCTTGAGGGCCGTGATCTCAATCCGCTGTTGCAAGATCCAGGTCTGGCCATTCATCCGCCGCTTCTCTACATCGGCTATGTTGGCTTTTCGATCACCTTTTCCTTTGCGGCTGCGGCGCTGATTTCTGGGCGCATTGATGCGGCTTGGGCGCGCTATATTCGCCCTTGGACTTTGGGTGCTTGGGTGTTTCTCACACTTGGCATCGCAATGGGTTCTTATTGGGCCTATTACACGCTTGGCTGGGGCGGTTTCTGGTTTTGGGATCCGGTTGAAAATGCCTCGCTCATGCCCTGGCTTGCGGGCACCGCTTTGCTGCATAGCGCGGCTGTGATGGAAAAGCGCGATGCTTTGAAAATTTGGACGATCTTTCTCGCGATCCTTGCTTTCTCGCTGTCTCTGCTTGGCACATTCCTTGTGCGCTCAGGCGTGCTGACCTCGGTCCATTCTTTTGCGAGCGATCCGCAGCGCGGCGTTTTTATTCTCGCCATCCTCGTGTTCTTCATTGGCGGCTCGCTGGCTTTGTTTGCTCTGCGTGCATCAGCTTTGAAACCGGGGGGCATATTCGCGCCTGTGTCACGCGAGGGCGCGTTGGTCTTGAATAATCTTCTGCTCACGACAAGCTGTGCGACTGTCTTTATCGGCACGCTTTATCCTTTGGCACTTGAAGCGGTGACAGGCGAAAAAATTTCTGTCGGTGCGCCTTTCTTTAACCTCACCTTTGGCCCGCTGTTCATTCCGATCATTCTGGCTATGCCTATTGGTCAAATGCTGGCGTGGAAGCGCGGGGATTTATTGGGCGCGGCGCAACGATTGGTTTTGGCTTGCGCGCTTGGCCTTGTCGGCATGATGGCGCTTTATGCTTTGCGCGGTGGGTCTGTCATGCCGGCCATTCTCGCAGGCCTTGCGATCTATCTGACGATTGGCTCCTTCGTTGAAATCTATGGTCGTCTGCGCGGCGCGCAAAATGCCGCCTCATTCATGGCGCGCGCTTTGGGACTGCCGCGTTCGGCTTGGGGCACGGCCATTGCACATGCTGGTGTTGGCCTCACACTTTTTGGTCTGGCAGCAACAGGCTGGGGTGTGGAGCGCATTGTCACAGCGAAAATGGGCGAAGCGATTTCTGTCGGCCCTTATGAAGTGGTGGTGACTGATCTCGCGCCGCGTGATGGATCGAATTATAAAGATCTCGTCGCCCATACGGAAATTCGCGAAGGTGGCCGTTTGATTGCGGAAATGGATCCCTCGCGCCGCTCCTTCACCACGCGCACAATGGTGCGCACCGAAGCTGGCATTGTGACGCTCGGCCTTGGCCAAGTTTATATGAATATCGCCGATGTGCGTGTTGATGGCGCGATTGATCTGCGCCTTTATTGGAAGCCCTATGTGGCGCTGATTTGGCTTGGCGCTTTGGTCATGTCGCTCGGCGGGCTTTTGTCTATGTCGGATCGTCGCTTGCGCATTGGCATTGCCAAGCGCGCGGCCGCCCGCGTGCAAGCAGCGCCGGCGGAGTAGAGCTGATGCGTTTTATTCTCGCACTCTATCTTGCCCTTTTGCCGACATTTGCTCTTGCGGTGCAGCCGGGAGAAATGCTGGCTGATCCAAAATTAGAAGCGCGTGCGCGCGATATTTCGGCCGAGCTGCGCTGTCTTGTTTGTCAAAATCAATCCATTGATGATTCAGATGCAGCGCTTGCGCGCGATCTGCGCTTGCTGGTGCGCGAGCGGCTGAAGGCGGGGGATAATGATGCGCAGGTGCGCGATTATCTTGTCGCGCGCTATGGCGATTTCATTCTGTTGAAGCCGCCTTTTAAAATGGAAACGCTTTTATTGTGGTTGACCCCGCTGGCTATTTTGCTGGCGGGCGCTGCGGCTCTTATGGTCTTTGCCCGCCGTCGCCATGTGGCGCCTGTGGCGACGCAAGCCCTGTCAGAAGCTGAGAAAAATCGGCTGAAAACCCTTTTAGAAACAGGCGACGACAAGCGCTAGCGCCTGACCTTACCAATTTTTCATCTTCTCTCCATCACGGCGTAAGCTTCACTCCGCCATTTTCATTTTCCTCGAGCGTGAAACCCGTTCTCCGAGAATTTGAAAATGGAGCTTTGCTGATGTCGCTCTCATCTCTCACAAAAGTTCATCGCGCTGCTCTGCTTGGCGCTGTTGCTGTCATCTCAGTCACAGGGCTTGGCGTGCATGTTCTGGCGCCTGCTTATGCGCAGGCACCGCCAGCTTTGACAGCGGCGACAGCGCCTTCCTCATTTGCCGATATTGTTGATCATGTGCGCGGTGCTGTT